>JBFKGB010000194.1:0-6918 GCA_041633535.1 Euzebya sp.
CCCCTGTCAGCAACCCCCTCTCAGTGGCCCCCTCTCAGCGGCGCTGCGCCAGCGCGAACCGTGGACGACCGGTCAGGTCGGGCTGGACGGTCGCCGGACCCACGTGGTGGTCCAGGGCCTGGGCGGTCTGGTCCACCCTGGAGGGGTCGTCCTCCACGAGGATCCATCCGCCAGGGCGCAGCCAGTAGGGCGCGGCCGCGACGAGGTCGGCGATGACCTCCCACCCGGACTCGCCACCGACCAGCGCCTCGACGGGGTCGTGGTCGCGCACCTCCGGCTCGGCCGCGGCCATCTGGGAGGGGTCCAGGTACGGCGGGTTGCACACGATCGCGTCGACCGTCCCGATCAGGTCCATGTCGACCCCGCCGAACAGGCTGCCGTGGACCACCTCGACCGTGGGGAACGGCGCGGCGTTGCGGCGGGCCAGGTCCACGGCCAGGGGGTTGACGTCCGTGGCCACGACGCGGTCGGGCGACGCCTCGCTGGCGATGGCACAGGCGATCGCGCCGGTGCCGGTGCACGGCTCGATGACGACCGCGCCGCCGTCCAGCCGGTCCAGCGCGAGGTCGACCAGCACCTCGGTCTCGGGGCGGGGGATGAAGACGCCTGGGGCGACGGCGACCTCCAGGTAGCGGAAGGCGGCCGTGCCCAGGATCAGCTGCAGGGGCTCCCGGCGTTCCCGCCGGACGACGGCGTCCTCGAGGACGCCCGGGTCGGCGCCGCCGAGGTCCTGCAGCAGCCAGCGGACGTCGGACTCGGGGCTCGGGACACCTGCCGCCCGGAGCCGCGCGGTGAGGGCCTGTCGCCGGGGGTCGTCGTCCATGGTCCTCACGCTAGCGAGCCCCCGCAGACGCGCCACGACCCGCCGCGGGGGCGGGTCGTGGCTGTCGGGTGTGGCGCCCGAGGCGCCTGTGCGGCGCCAGAAGCGCCTGTGCGGCGGGGGTCAGGCCGCAAGCTTCTCGGCGATCGTCGCGAAGCGACTGCCGTAGGCCTTGGCGATGGCGATCTCGTGCTCGTCCAGGCCGGACTTCTGACCACCCTGGGGCGACCAGTGGCTGGGGCCGTAGGGGCTGCCGCCCGTGCGGGTCTCCTGGGTCGCCGGGTCGGTGTAGCCCATCGGGACGATGACCATGCCCTGGTGGTAGGCGTAGGTCGACATCGTCAGGATCGTGGACTCGAAGCCACCGTGGATGGTCGAGGCGCCGGTGAAGAACCCGGCGGGCTTGCCGACCAGCCTGCCCTCGGCCCACAGGCCACCGGTCTGGTCCAGGAAGGCCGACAGCTGCGAGGTCCGGTTCCCGAAGCGCGTGGGCGCCCCGAAGATCAGCCCGTCGAAGTCCGCGAGCTCCTCGACGTCGGCCAGCGGGACGGTCGACAGGGCCTCCATCGCGTCAGACGCGCCGGCCGCGGCCAGCTGCTCGTCGCTCATCAGCTCGGGCACGCGGCGCAGCTGCGCCTTGCCCCCGCCGTCCTGCACGCCGGCCGCGATCTGCTGGGCCAGGTCGTACGTGCTGCCGTACATCGAGTGGAAGATGATGCCGATCTCGGCCATCAGGTGGTCACTGCTCCTATTTGGTCGTAATCCGTACTACAAGTGGTAACCGGTGCTGCTGGCGCCGAAACACGCCCTCCCCCGTGCGAGTGACCCGGTCAGACCTCTCCAGCCCCATCCGACGACACACCAGCCTCGCCAGCCCTCACGAACCTCACCAGCCACAGCGGGTGGGTCACTCGCACGGGTGGGGGCGCCCTTGGTCCCACGACCGCGGACGCCGACCTGGGCCGTCAGGCCGCCGGGACGTGCAGCCCGCCATCAGTGGTGCGCCAGCTGCGCAGGGGGCTCAGGCGGGGACGTGCCAGCGGTGGGGAGGGAGGGGCGACTCGTCCCTCGCGGATGTCGGCCTCGCGGCGCCGGCGCAGCTCCATGATGTGGGCGGCAAGGCCCTCCGGGTCCCGCAGCATCGACCTCGTGACGACCAGCACGACGTAGCCGAGCAGGTGCAGCTCGTAGACACGGACGGCGTCGGCGTCGACCCGGTCGCGGTGCGCGGCGACGCCGTGGTACTCGATCACCAGCCCGGCGCCCAGGTACACGAAGTCGACCCGGTACCGGGGGTGCAGCCAGACCTGGGCGTCAGGCAGGCCGGGAATCAGCCGCAGGACGTCACGCAGCAGGTCGCGTTCGGCCTCGCTCTCCTGCTCGAGCGTGCCACTGCGTGCAAGGCGTCTGAGACGGACGGCGCCCGGTGTGGCCATCCCCCGCCACCGCGCGACCGCGTCGACGATGTCCAGCCGACGCCGGTGGCGCAGCGCGTCGACCGTGGTGCGCAGCTGCAGGTCGGTGACCTCGTCGTCCTCGGCGATGTCGGCGACGGCCCGGGCGGGCGTGGCCAGGTGCAGCCGCTGCACCCGGACCGCCCCCTCCTGCTGCAGGTCTGCCCTGACGACGGCCAGCAGGTCCGGTCCCAGCCGCACCCGCCGGGTGTGGTCCACCAGCACCGTCGGGGTGCCCGCGGCGACCCCCTCGGGCAGGGCGTCCAGCACGGCCAGCGCGCTGCCGGCGGTGAACAGCGCCTGTGGCCGCGACCGGTCGGCGGAGTGGCAGTTGCGCTGCCGGCGGGCCAGGTAGGCCTGGGTCGCGTGCAGCCGCTGGTGGGGAGGGACGGGATCGGCCGCCACCCGGTACTGGCCGGGGAGGAGCCGTTCGAGCTCCCCCTCCCTCACCCACTCGGTGATGGCCCAGGAGCTGAAGCCAGCCCGCAGGATGGCGCGGTTGTCGACGAGCCCGGCCGAGGAACGTGCGGCCAGGTCCAGGATCGGTTCGGGGAGCATCCGACGACCCTCGCCCACCCCTCACCGACGGATCGTCCCCAACCGTCGCGGCTGTGGACAACTCCACCCGCCGTCCCCACCCCCCCCCGCGTGCGAGTGACCACTCCACCTTCGCGAGCGACCATCCGCGGGCGGCAGAACAACCTCTCACGCCCCATCAGCCACGTGCAGCACCACGTGCCACATGCGCCACACCGGCTGGGTCACTCGCACGGTGGAGGTGGTCACTCGCACGGGGCGAACCCAGGACGGGCGAACCCAGGACGGGTCAGTCCTGGGTCAGGGCCTGCAGCTTCTGGGTCTGCTCCTGGGTGATCAGGGCGTCGATCAGGTCGTCGAGCTTGCCCTGCATCACGCCGTCCAGGTCGTGGGTGGTGAAGCCGATGCGGTGGTCGGTGACGCGGGACTGGGGGAAGTTGTAGGTGCGGATCTTCTCCGACCGGTCCCCTGTCCCGATCTGTGAGGCGCGGGCGTCGGCACGCTCGGCCGCCACACGGTCCTGCTCGGCCTGCAGCAGCCGGGACTTCAGCACCCGCAGGGCCTTGTCCTTGTTCTGCAGCTGGCTCTTCTCGTCCTGCATGGCCACGACCAGCCCGGTGGGCACGTGGGTGATCCGGACGGCCGAGTCGGTGGTGTTGACCGACTGCCCGCCGGGCCCGGAGGACCGGTAGACGTCGATCTTCAGGTCGTTCATGTCCAGCTGGACGTCGACGTCCTCGGCCTCGGCCATCACCGCGACGGACGCGGTCGAGGTGTGGATCCGGCCGCCCGACTCCGTCTGCGGGATGCGCTGCACCCGGTGGACACCCGACTCGTGCTTCAGCACGGAGTAGGCGCCAGCCCCGTTCACCTCGAACGTGACCTCCTTGATGCCGCCGACGCCGGTCTCGGAGGCCGACAGCCGCTGCACCTTCCAGCGACGTCCCTCGGCGAAGCGGGTGTACATCCGCTCCAGCTCGCTGGCGAACAGCCCGGCCTCGTCACCGCCGGCACCGGCCCTGATCTCCAGGATGACGTTCTTGTCGTCCATCGGGTCGCGCGGCAGCAGCAGCAGCTGCAGCCGGTCCTCCATGCCCTCGGCCTTCGCGCGGTTCTCGGCCGCCTCGGCCTTGAACATCGCCGCGTCCTCGGCACCGGACTCGCGCGCCAGCTCCTCGGCCGCCTTGGCGTCCTCCAGCAGCTGGGTGTACTCGGCGTGGACCTTCACGACCTCGTTCAGCTCGGCGTGACGCTTGGCCGTGGCCGTGTAGCGCTCCTGGTCACCGAGGACCTCGGGGTCCGTCATGTCCATCTCGAGCTCGGCGTGCGTGGCGACCAGGTCCTCCAGCCGCTGACGCATGGCGTCGTCGATCATGACCGCTCGCTGCCGGTGGAGGGGGCGGTGGGCGGCGGCGGTGGCGGCGGCACGTCGGCGGTGGGCGCCTTGGGCAGGCCGACGGCCTCGACGGCGGTGTCGGCACCCCACACGACGGTGGAGGGGAGGTCGACGGTCCGTCCGACGAGGTCGCTGGTGGGGACGACGGCCTCGAAGGCGCGGATGGCGACCTCGACCTGCTCGTCGTCGGGCTCCTTGGTGGTGATCCGCTGCAGCCACAGCCCGGGCACGGCCAGCAGCCGCAGCACGGGGTTGGACTGGTCGGCGCCGAGGCGCAGCACCTCGTAGGCCAGCCCGGCGACGACCGGGAGCAGCACGATGCGCAACCCCACCTGGTAGCTCAGGAAGGCGATGAAGTTCGCGCCCTCGGGGGCGGGGAAGATGATGCCGGCCGTGGTGTAGATGATGATCGCGAGGAACATCACGATCAGCAGGAAGTTGGTCCCGCAGCGGGGGTGCTTGGTGGAGTACGGCTGGATCCGCTGGGCCACCAGCGGCTCGTCGTGCTCCCACGCCATGATCGTCTTGTGCTCGCCGCCGTGGTAGGCGAAGACGCGCTTGATGTCGGACAGCGCCGAGATCGCCAGCAGGTAGGCCAGGAAGATCCCCAGGCGGACCAGGCCCTCCACCAGGTGGAACAGGACGGTGTCACCACCGCCGAGGGGCTCCTCGATGGCGGCCAGACCCAGGTTGGGCAGCACGATGAAGATGCCGATGAAGGCGGCCAGCGCGATCACCAGGCTGCCGCTCATCTCGCCCTTGCTCAGCTGCTCCTCGTCCTCGACCGCGGCGTTGGCCGAGATCGTCAGGGCACGGGTGCCGATGGTCAGCGCGTCGACCAGGCCGTACATGCCACGCAGCATGGGCTTGGTCCAGATCGGGTTGCGCTCGGGGAAGTCGCTGACCTGGTGGCGCTCCATGTAGATGGTGCCGTCGGGACGGCGGACGGCGACGGCCCAGGTCTTGCGGCCGCGCATCATCACCCCCTCCATGACGGCCTGGCCGCCGTAGAAGTGGGGGCTGTGCGCCGGCCCGTCGTGCTGGGTGTCTGCTGCCATCAATGTCTCCTACAGGCCTGACTTCAGGATCTGGGCCACGAAGTCGGGGTTGGAGTCGGTCTGGACCATCTTGTCGAGCACCAGCTCGGTGGCGTCGGCGGGGGTCATCGCCTCGACGGCACGACGCAGCCGTCGCACGACGGCGACCTCGTCCTCGTCCTGCAGGCGTGACTCGCCCAGCGTGCCCGAGTCCTGGACCGAGATCGAGGGCCAGACTCCGCGCCGCGTCAGGGTCGGGTCCAGCACGATCTCGGCGTTCGCGGTGCGCCGGAACTCCTCGAGGATCACCTCGTCCAGCGACGAGCCGGTCCCGGTCAGCACCGTGGCGACGATGGTCAGGGAGCCGCCGCCCTCGATGCAGCGCGCCGCGCTCATGATGCGCTTGGACGGGTACAGCGACGCCGCCTCGAGGCCCGGGGCGATCGTCCGCCCGTTGCCCTGGACGGTGACGCCGTGGGCGCGGGCCAGGCGGGTGAGGGAGTCCAGCAGGACCACGACGTCATGGCCCAGCTCGACCAGTCGCTGCGCACGCTCGATGGCGAGCTCCGTGATCTGGGCGTGGTCCTCGGCGGCCGCGTCGAACGTCGAGGCGATCACCTCGCCGTCAACGGCGTCGGTCATCTCGGTGACGGCCTCGGGACGCTCGTCGATCATGACGAGCATCAGGTGGGCGTCGGGTGCGGCGTCGGCGAGGGCATCGGCCAGCTCGCGCAGCAGCGTGTCCTTGGCCGACCGCGGCGGGCACAGCACGAGTGCCCGCTGTCCCTGGCCGAGGGGCGCGACGAGGTCGACCATGCGCATGGCGGTCGAGGGCGTGGCGTCCTCACCGTCGGCGGTGCCGAGGATGTCAAGGCGTGTGTCGGGGTCGGTGACCGGCAGGTCCTCGAAGCTGGGACGGGCCGGGACCTGTCCCTGCTCGAGGTCCTCGCCGTTGACCTTCTGCACGTGGTGCAGCGCCGGGACCTTCTCGTTGCTGCGCTGCTGGCGGATGGGCCCCTGCACCACGTCGCCGCGACGCAGCGCGTGCTTGCGGATCTGACCCTGGCTGACGTAGACGTCCCGCTCGCCGGGCAGGTAGCCGGTGGTGCGCAGGAAGCCGTAGCCCTCGGGGAGGATGTCCAGCACGCCGGCGCGGACCTCACCGGGCTCGTTGCCCGATCCGCCCTGGCCGCGCTGCTGCTGGCCCGAGGACTGGTCCTTGCCGGACTGGCCCGAGGACTGGTCGTTGCCGGACTGGTTCCTGCTGCCGGACTGGTCCTTGCCCGACTGGTCCTTGCCCGACTGGTCCTTGCCGGACGGCTGGCTGCCGCTGTCCTGGCCGTTCCCCTCGTCCTGGCGGTCGCGGTTGCGCTTGCGACGGTCACGCCGGTTGCGGCGCTTGCGGCTGCCGGCGTCCTCGTCGTCGTCCTCGGACTGCTCACGACCGTCGGCCGAGGAGGCCGTTGCGTCGGAGTCGGCCGTGGACGTCTGTGCGGTCGCCCCGTCGGTGTCGCGCGTGGCGCCGTTGCGGGTCCGGGTCCGCCCGTTGCGCGACCGGCTGGGGGCAGCGTCGTCGGCGTCCTCGGTAGCGGCAGCATCCTCGACCGCGTCCCCGGCCTGCTCACGGGCGGTCGGGGGCAGCACCTTGCGGGCGCCCTCCTCCCCCTCCGCGGG
>JBFKGB010000195.1:0-6913 GCA_041633535.1 Euzebya sp.
CATCTCACGGACCCGGATGAGGAACCGGCCGTAGGCGTCGCAGGTGTCGACGGTCTGGACCTCGAAGTCGTACTGCTCGATGCCGCAGTAGGGCTGGGACTTGCGCAGGTCGTGGGCCAGGCCGGTGGACCGCAGGACCGGGCCCGTGACGCCCAGGTCCAGGCACTGCTCGCGGGTCAGCACGCCCACGCCGGTGTTGCGCTCCAGCCAGATGGGGTTCTGCGTCAGCAGGTCCTCGAGCTCGTCGATCTTGCCGGGGAGGGCGTCGATGACCTCGCTGGTGCGCGCCACGAAGTCCTCGGGGACGTCCTGCGCCAGCCCGCCGGGGCGGATGAACGCGTGGTTCATCCGCAGGCCGGTGACGAACTCCAGGATGTCCAGCAGGTCCTCGCGCTCGCGGAACCCGTAGATCATCGCCGAGAGGGCGCCGAGCTCCATCCCACCGGTGGCCAGGGCCACCTGGTGGGACGTGATGCGGTTGATCTCGGTGAGGATGACCCGCAGCGCCTGGGCGCGCTCGGGCACGTCGTCGGTGATGCCCAGCAGCTTCTCGACCGCCAGGCAGTACCCCAGCTCGTTGAACAGCGGGGCCAGGTAGTCCATGCGGGTCACGAACGTCGTGCCCTGCACCCACGGCCGGTACTCGGTGTTCTTCTCGATGCCGGTGTGCAGGTAGCCGATGACCGGCTGGTTGTCGACGATCATCTCGCCGTCCATGGTCAGCAGCATGCGCAGCACACCGTGCGTCGACGGGTGCTGCGGCCCCATGTTGATGACCATGAGGTCGTCCTCGACGGCGTCGGGCAGGTTCTGCCACTCGCCGGGGGCGGCGACCGTGAACTCGCCGCCGAAGGGGCTCAGCGTGTCGGTGGCGCCGGCGACGGGCACGTCGGGGGTCTCGTCCGCCCAGGCGCCGGAGGTCGTGTCGGATGCCATGTCAGTACTCCCGCTCGTCGGGCGGCGCCACGGTGGTGCCCTTGTACATGACCTCCACGCCACCGAGGGGGTAGTCCTTGCGGTGGGGGTGGCCGTCCCAGTCCTCGGGCATGAGGATGCGGGTCAGGTTGGGGTGCCCGACGAACTCGACGCCGAGCATGTCGAAGACCTCGCGCTCCATGAAGTTGGCCGAGGAGTACCAGGTCGTCGCGCTGGCGACGCGAGGGGCGTCGTCGGGCAGCTCCACGCGCAGGCGGAACCAGCGGTTGTGGGTGACCGAGCGCATGATGTAGTTCAGCTCGATCCGCCCGACCGGGGTCGTCTCGGTGTAGGTCGGCCAGCCGGTGGTCTCCTGGTCGTTGTCGACGACCTGGCCCGCGGGCCAGTGCACGCCGGACACGTCGCTGAGCAGCTCGCAGCGGATGCGGGCGTCGTCGCGGCACGTCGCCAGCGCGTCGGCGAGGGCGTCGGCGGGGACGACCGCGGTGAGCTCACCGAGGTCCTCCAGGAACGCAGCGCCGGGGAGGACCTCGACGAGCAGATCACGCAGGTCCTGCAGCGTGGGGCTCAGCGGGCTCTGTGGGAGCTCGTTCTCCTCGGTCCCGGTGGGGGTCTGGACGTCAGACATCAGACGCCGCCCTTCCCGGCATCGGTCGGCATGCTGCTCCTGCCGGCATCGGTGGGCACGGCCCAGGAGGCGCCGGGCTTCCCCGACGCCATCTGCTCCTGCCGCAGCTGGACGGCGTCCGCGCGGCTGCCGCGGCCGGCGACCACGGACTCCTTGGGCATGATGCGGTGCAGCGCGGGAGCGGTCATGTCGGGCTCCTCGACGGTCTCGCCGTCGACCCACCCGGTCCGCGCACGGAAGTCGGCCATCGACTCGCCCTTGCGGGGACGCTCGACGAGCTGCTCGTTGCGGATCTTCTCGTGCAGCTTGAGGATCCCGTCCATCAGCAGCTCCGGGCGCGGCGGGCAGCCCGGGACGTACATGTCGACGGGGATGATGTGGTCGACCCCCTGGACGACGGCGTAGTTGTTGAACATGCCGCCCGACGACGCGCACACGCCCATGGCGATGACCCACTTGGGGTCCGCCATCTGGTCGTAGAGGTTGCGGACGACCGGCGCCATCTTCTGGCTGACCCGGCCGGCGACGATCATGAGGTCGGCCTGGCGGGGTGAGGCGCGGAAGACCTCCATCCCGAAGCGGGCGAGGTCGTAGTGCGCTGCCCCGGTGGACATCATCTCGATGGCGCAGCACGCCAGCCCGAAGGTGGCGGGGAACAACGACCCGGCCCGGGCGATGCCCAGGAGCTTCTCGGTCGAGGTCAGCAGGACCCCGTTCGGCAGCTTGCTCTCTATTCCCATTCCAGGCCTCCCTTGCGGACGACGTAGAAGTACGACTCCAGCAGCAGGGCCAGGAAGACACCCATCACCGCCAGGCCGTACCAGGACAGGTCGGTCAGCACCGTCGCCCACGGGTACAGGAAGACCGCCTCGACGTCGAAGATGATGAACAGCATCGCCACCAGGTAGAACTTCACCGGGAAGCGCTGTCCCGCGATGGCCGTCTCGGGCTCGGGGATGATCCCGGACTCGTAGGCGGCCTCCTTGGCGGGGCTGGGGTTCTTGGGTCCGAGCTTGGAGGATGCCGCGACGCTCAGCACGACGAAGAGCGTGGCGACGACGAACAGCAGCACGATCGGGAGGTACTCGACCAGCACTTGCGACTCACTTCCGGGGATCGGGATCAGACGTCATGGGTCCGGGGTGCCCACCGAGGACGGGCGCGCAAACGCGTCGTCGCCGGTGGCGCAGGTTAGCAGCCAGGGTAGTGACCAAGTGAAAGACTTCACAAGCGGTCTGTGAGCCAGTCCCCGGGCCGCCCGGCGGCGGTCCGCCCGACAGTCCACGCCAGGGTGTGTCGTGGATGTCCCACCCCCCGATACGCTGCTCGGTGATGGCCTCTCCAGTCACCCCACAGGGTGCATCGTCCCCCGACCCCGACGACGGGTGGCTCGACCCCGCCGTGGGCGCGGACGATGACGGACCCGAGACCCTGGTCCTGCCGTCGGAGGCCCGTCGGATCGCCAACCGCCGGCGCCGGTCGCGGCGGGCGACCGCACGGGCGGGCCGTGCCGTCAAGCGACGCGTCAGCGACCTGTTCGGGGCGGGTGGCCCCGCGTTCCGCATGCTGGCCAACGCCCATGCCGCGTCGACCGCGGGCGACACGCTGATCGCCATCGCGCTGGCCAACTCCCTGTTCTTCTCCGTCCCCTCCTCCGAGGCCCGGGGCAACGTGGCGCTGTACCTCCTGCTGACGGTGGCGCCGTTCGCCGTCATCGGCCCGCTGCTGGGCAAGGTCTTTGACCTGCCCGGTGCCGAGCGTCGTGCGCTGGTCGGGTCGTCGCTGGTCCGGGTCGTGGCCGCCGTGCTGCTGCTGCCGCTGGCCGACACCTTCTGGCTGTTCCCCCTCGCCTTCACGCTGCTGGTCCTGTCCCGCGTCCACGGGATCAGCCGCTCGGCGCTGCTGCCCCAGGCCCTGTCCAACCCCATCGCCCTGGTCACGGCCAACGCCCGCCTGGCCCAGGTCAGCGTGATCGGTGGCGCCGGCGCCGCGGTCGTGGGGACGGGCCTGGCGGTCATCGGCCCACAGGCCGTCCTCGTCGCAGCGGCCCTGTTCTTCGCCGTGGCGACCTGGCAGTCCCTGGCGCTGCCCGACCTCGAGGACACGGTGCCGGACGAGCCCGAGCCGCCGACACCCACCCCACGTCCGCTGCCCCTGCACACCCCGACGCCGTTCACCGCCCGGCTGCGCCGTGGAGCGACCACGTCCGAGGCGACCGACCCGGAGGGCATGTGGGGGGTGACGACCAGCGGCTCCGCTCCGGTCCAGGACACCCCCGCGGTCCCGACCCTGTCCCCCCAGCTGCGGCTGGCCCGGCTGGCGACCGCGGTCGTCCGGCTGCTGAACGGCTTCCTGGTCCTGGTCCTGGCCTTCGCCTTCCGGGACGTCGACGCGCCGGTGGCCGACTTCGGCGCCGTCCTCGCCGCGGCGGGCGGCGGCTACGCGCTGGCCTCGATCGCGGCCCCGCGGCTGGAGCGGTCGCTGCGTGAGGAGCCGATGGTCGTGGCCGCGCTGGCGGTCGAGGCGGCGGCGGCCTTCATCACCGGGCAGTTCTTCTCGTTGGCGACCGCCGCGTTCCTGTCCCTGGCGGCCGGGTACGCCTGGGGCACCGCGAAGTTCGCCTACGACGGTCTGCTGCAGGCCACGGTCGAGCCGGTCGACCGCGGCCGGGCGTTCACCAGCTCCGAGACCTGGTTCCAGCTGGCCTGGGTGCTGGGCGCGTTCCTGCCGACCGGGCTGGCGATCGACGTGCGGATCGGCCTGATCGTGGCGGGCATCACCGCGCTGACGGCACAGACCATGTACGTGTCACGGCTGCTGCAGCGCCGCGTGTGATCGGCGCGGTGGTCACTGCGGTGACCACATGGACCCCCTCGGCCGGGTGCCGGACCTCCGTAGCGCGCACTAGCGTGGTCGACGTGACCACCATCGCTCCCACCGCCGCGGGGCCCGGTCAGGGTCGCCTGGGGTCCGGTCGACGCTGGGCGGTCTTCCTGACCGGGCTGACCTCGCTGATCCTCGGCATCGGCCTGTCCATCACCGCGGGGCTCGGCGTCGGGTCCTGGCAGGTGCTCGAGACCGGTCTGGTGGCCACCACGGGGCTGGGCTTCGGCGTCGTCGCCTTCGTCGAGTCCGTCGCCGCGCTGCTGCTGGCCTGGTTCTGGCTGCGGCAGACCCCCTGGATCGCCACCGGTGTGCTGGCCTTCGGCGGGATCGGCGTCGGAGCGTTGCTGGATGCGCTGTCGACCCCCGCGTCGCTGGGCGGCCAGGTCGGCATGCTCGCCGTCGGCACGATGCTGCTGTCGGTCGGGGTGGCCTTCTACCTGGCGTCGGACCTGGGCGCCTCCGCTCAGGACTCGCTGTTCGTGGGCATCTACCAGCGCTACCGGGTGCGTCCGGGGGTGGTCCGGTTCGGGCTGGACGCCGGCCTGGTGGTGCTGGGCATCCTGCTGGGCGGCCAGTTCGGGATCGGGACGCTGGTGCTGACCGTCGCCGTGCCGCTGGCCATCGAGCCGGCGCTGCGCGTCGGCCACCGCCTGGCCGCGACGCCGCTGCCGGCGTCGATGCAGCCGGACCCGGTCGTGGTCGAGGTCACACCGACCCCCGGTAGTCAGGCAGGAGGTCACGGGGCGGACGTCGAACGATACCCCACCGTTCTACCGACCCGACCGAGGACACCTGCCATGCGTGGACGCCTACCCCTCTTCCTGAGCCTGCTGATGGTCATGGGCCTTGTGGCCCCGGCCACCGCCCTGGACCTCTCGACCGATCTGCTGGAGGCGGACGCCGACGGCACGGCCGTGGACCTGCTGGACCTCTCGACCGACGTCATCCAGTCCGACAACGTGACCTACCACGGCACGATCCCGATCGACTCCCCCGGCGTGGGCGGCGAGGTCGTCGTCCGCGAGGACCTCGGCAAGACGTTCTTCTACGCCACCGGCGCCAAGGGCCTGTCCATCTACGACGTGACGGACCCGGCCAGCCCGGTGCACGTGTCGACCTTCCCCTTCCCCCACGCCCAGAACGAGGACGTGCGGACCTCCGCGGACGGCACCATCGTCATGATCGCCGCCGACGGCTCGATCCTGGTGCCCATCGCCCCGGCCTCGGTCGGCATCACCATGATCGACGTCACCGACCCGACCGCCCCCTTCATCGCGGCGTCCAACAACGACATCGTCATGGGCCGCGGCACCGCCCGCGGCATCTCCGAGCACACCGCGGAGTGCGCGGTCGACGACTGCTCGGTCGTCTACGGCCGCACCGGTCGGATCTACGAGGTCGACTTCGAGGAGGGCACGGTCACCGAGACCGGCCAGACCTGGAACACCTTCACCGACCCCAGCACCGGTGAGCAGCGCACCACCAGCCAGATCCACGCCCTGGACCGTGACGAGACCGGCCTGGTCATCGCCGACTCGACCCCTCGCCTGGTCCTGGACCCGCTGGCGATCTTCGACCCCGCATCCACCCCCGAGGACCCCTCGGTCATCTCCGTGGGTGAGCGTCCGGCCGAGGACAACCGTCTGCAGCACAACAACCGTCGTCCCCGCTCGCTGGACTGGGTCGCCCGCACCGCCGACGACGTCGTCGAGACGCGCACGGCGCCCGAGCGCACCCGCAGCATCTCGATCAAGAAGGAGCGTGAGGTCATGCGGGCCGGCGAGCTGCTGATCGGCAACTCCGAGTCCAACCTGAACGCCACCTGCGGCAACGCCGGCGGCCTGACGACGTGGAGCATGGTCAACTTCGACCGCAACGAGCCCATGGAGCCCCTCGAGGTCTTCAAGCCGCTGTCCGGCACGTACCTGGACGGCAGCCCCGCCGTCAACGCGCTGGGCTGCTCGGGCCACTGGTTCACCGAGCGTGACGGTGTCGTCGCTGCCTCCTGGTACGAGCACGGCATCCACCTGTTCGACGTCGACCCCGAGATCGGCACCATCGACGAGGTCGGCTACTTCCAGCCCGTCGCCACCGAGGCCGGCGCCGCCTACTGGGTCGACGACAGCTTCGTCTACAGCGTCGACTACGCCCGTGGCATCGACATCATCAGCTTCGACCGCGAGGCCCCTGCGCCCTCGCAGTCCGAGCTGGACAGCGCCTGGATCGCCAACCTCGGGGTCGTGGGGACCTTCGCCGAGGCCGAGCGCTACTTCTGCCGCCTGAACGGCAGCTGACCCCCCACACGGCCGGCAGGCCGTGACCGAGGGCCCGGCCACCACGGCCGGGCCCTCGTGCGTGGGCGGGCTCCCGCTCTGTGGGTGGACTCCGCCTGCGGGGCGGGCGCCGCTGTGGGCGGACGCGAGCTCTGTGGGTGGGCTTCGCCCGCCAGGCCGGGCGAAGCCC
>JBFKGB010000196.1:0-6904 GCA_041633535.1 Euzebya sp.
GGAGACCCCGCAGGACGGCAACGGCGTCCGCGTGATGGTGGCGGGGGACCGCGTCACGCAGGACCTCGTCCTGCTGGTCGCCCGGACGCTCCCCGCGGGGATCGGCCTGGTGCTGACCCGCGGGTACGACGAGGCGGGCCTGGCGCGGCTGGCCGACCAGGAGGGGACGGCCTGACGGGGCTTCCCCGGCAGCTCCTGCAGGTGTAGCGTCGGCAGGGCACCAGAACGCGAGCACGTCCAGGAGGTGAGGGTCCCGATGGCAGGAACCCACCTCGCTGCGCGCGTCTGAGCGGACACCTCCCCGGCGCGCGCGTCCGGCCCACAGCGGCCGTCCGCCTCGCACCA
Source organism: Euzebya sp. (assembly GCA_041633535.1). Classification (GTDB taxonomy): domain Bacteria; phylum Actinomycetota; class Nitriliruptoria; order Euzebyales; family Euzebyaceae; genus Euzebya. Next base: position 346 of record JBFKGB010000196.1, read on the forward strand.
CAGGAGCACCACCGTGTCCCACGTCGACGACCCTCGACACCCCCCTGCCATCAGCCCCGCCATCAGTCATGACGCCGCCCGCGCCGACCCCCTCGTCCCGCTGGGATGGCGGTCCGGTCCGTGGGAGGCGCTGCTGGCCACCGCACACCCCGGCACGACCCCCGGCCGGGTGGTCCGACAGGACCGCACCGCCGGGTCCGTGACGACGTCCGCCGGCACCGTCCGCGTGGGGTGGCGACCCCACGACCCGGTGCCCGTCACCGGTGACTGGGTCGCCCTCGACATGGCCGGCGGGGCGACCGGGGACGGGCCGCGTGTCGTGGGCATCGCCGAGCGACGGACGGCGATCACCCGTCCGGCCCTGGCCATCGGCTACCGCACGGCCGGTGCTGACCAGGTCCTTGCCGCCAACCCCGACCTGGTCGCGGTCGTCATGTCCGTCGAGGACGACCTGCGCGTCCGCCGTCTTGAGCGCGGGCTGGTCCTGGCCTACGAGTCCGGCGCCACCCCGCTGGTCGTGCTGAGCAAGGCCGACCTGTGCGACGACGTCGCGCTGGCCGTCCGCCAGGCCACCGCCGCCGCGCCGGGTGTCGAGGTGGTGGTCACCTCCGCCGTGACCGGCGCCGGGACCGCCGACCTGCGGGCGGCCCTGGGCCCCGACCGGACCGTCGCCATGCTGGGCGCGTCCGGGTCCGGCAAGTCCGCCCTGACCAACGCCCTGGTGCAGGAGGAGGTCATGGACACCGGGCAGGTACGTGCCATGGACCTGCGCGGCCGCCACACGACGACCCACCGCGAGCTGGTGGTGCTGCCGAGCGGCGGCGCGGTGCTGGACACCCCGGGCCTGCGGACGCTGTCGCTGGCACAGCTGACCGACGGTCTGGACCGCGCGTTCCCCGACGTCGAGGAGCTGGCGGGGGCCTGCCGGTTCCGCGACTGCCGCCACGACACCGAGCCGGGATGCGCGGTGGCCGCAGCCGTCAGGTCGCGGGAGCTGGACGCCGACCGGCTGGAGGGCTGGCGGCGCATCAGGGCCGAGGCCGAGAACGCCGCCCTGCGCGCCGACCGCGCAGCCTTCAGGAAGGCTGCGCGGTCATGGGGGCTGGTGGCCAGGGAGGCCCAGCGGCTGCAGGCCGACCGGCGGCAGCGTTGAGCGGCCCCTCTGGCAGGTGGCTGCCCGCACCCCGGTCCGCGGCGTCCGGCCGATCGACGTCACCGGTCTCACCGGTCTCACCGGTCGGGAGGTCCAGCTCGAACACCGCACCGCCGCCCGGCCGGTCGCGGTAGGTGATCGCACCGCCGAGGGCGACGGTCAGGTAGCGCACGATCGCGAGCCCCAGCCCGTACCCCTCGGCGGTCCGGGAAGCGCCCTGGGACGCCTGCGTGAACTCCTCGTACATCCGCGGACGGAAGTCCTCGGGCACGCCGGGACCGCGGTCGGCCACGGTGATGACGGTCCGGCCGCTGTCGCTGTGCCCCGACAGGGTGATCGGCTGCTCGCCGTACTTGCGGGCGTTGGTCAGCAGGTTCACCAGGATCTGCAGCAGCCGGGTCGCGTCGGCCTGCACCAGCACGTCGTCGGCGCACTCGACCTCTGCATGGACGTCGGCCAGCTCCAGCGCCTCGTGCAGCCACTGGCGCAGCAGGAGGGGACGGGGCGACACCGCGACCGACCCGGTCCGCATCGCCGCGACCATCAGGACGTCCTCGACCATCTCGCCCAGGCGACGCGACTGCGTGTCGATGGCGGCGATGGCCGTCTGCCTGGACTCGTCGTCCATGGCCGCCCACCGGTGCTGCAACGTCCGCGCGAACCCACGGATGGCGGTCAGCGGTGTCCGCAGCTCGTGGTTCGTGACGGCGACGAACTCGAGCTGGGCGCGACGGGCCACCCGCAGCGCCTCGGCGGCCTCGGCCATGTCCAGGTCGTGCCGGGCCAGCAGGTCGCTCATCTGACGCAGCCGGTCCCGCTCGTCGACCAGCCGCTTGGTCGTCACCCCGAACACGCTGGCCATCAGGACGCCGAGCCCCAGCCGGTAGGTGACCGAGACCAGCAGGAACGGCACCCCGTGCACGGCGGCGCCGTACACCTCGCGGAGGACGTACCCGACCGACACGACCGCCATGGCCCCCAGGGCGCCACGCAGCTGGAACAGCATCGCCCCCTCGATGGGGATGAAGTACAGCAGCGCCCAGACGGCGGTCTCGGGGTCGAAGGTGTAGGCGAACACCAGGACCAGGACGGCGGTGGCGTCCAGGACCAGCCCGCCCACCGACCAGGCGGTCAGGGCACGCACCGTCACCGCACGTCGGGCGCCGATCATCACGACCGGTCCGACGACGGCGATCAGCAGCGGCGCCATCAGGGCGAACCGCATCCCACCCGGCGGGTAGGGCCGGTAGAAGGTCAGGATCTGCACGAGGGCGAAGATGACCCCGCACGCGCGGACGACCGCCATCACGCGGTTCAGCGCACGCAGCTCCTCCACCCTCTGACCAGCCACGTCGACCTCCCTGTGCACCATGCAGTCCCCCGATCGGCCGGTATTCGACGCCCGACCCTGGACCCCACGGTCACACGGTGGGCCTACGCTGTCCATGACCCCCGGACGGGCGGTTTGTACTAGTCAGGAGCGCACCGATGACGACCAGCTGGGCAGCATTCACGGCAGCCGCGCCCGAGCTCGCCGCTGCGGTCGAAGGCCGCTTCGCGGCGTGCACGCACCACGTGCTGGGCACCCTGGACGCCACGGGCGCACCCCGGTTGTCGGGCCTCGAGGCACCCGTCCGTGAGGGCCACCTGTGGCTGGGGATGATGCCCGGGTCGGTGAAGCGCGCTGACCTGGCGCGCGACCCGCGCTTCTCGCTGCACTCCGCGCCCGTCGACGCCACGATGGCGGAGGGGGACGCCAAGGTCGCGGGTGTCGCGGTCGACGTCAGCGACGACGAGGAGCTGGTGGCCCTGTTCCTGCGCGGTGCCGCCTTCGATCCCGGCTCGGCCCCGGGCGGCGGCATGGCCCTGTTCGTCGCCGACCTGCGGCGGGTCACCCTGACCGAGCTGGCCGGCGATGCGCTGCGGGTGACCACCTGGACCCCCGACGGCGGCACGGTGGTCACGGAGGTCCGTTGACGCGGGCGTAGGGTGCGGCCGCCGCGGGCACGTTCGGCTGATGAGACGGGTGCGGACGGTCGTGATGGCGCTCCTGGCCGTCGTCGCCGTGGGCCTGCTGGCGCGCAGCCCGGCCACGACCGCCCCCCCGATGCCGACGGAGTCCCCAGAGGTGGTCGCCGAGGACCCGCTGCCCGCCCCGGGCGGGCGGGGTGGCGCGTCGCTGGCGGTCAGCCTGCTGGACCAGCGCACGCTGCAGACCGAGGTCGGCGGCCTGACGGCCCTGGCCGAGGTCTGGTCGACGTCGGCCGGGGAGGGCCAGCTCCTCCTGGCGGACCAGCTGGATGGCGGTGCGCGCGTCCGGCAGGTCGACGCCGCGGCCGACCCGTCGTCGTGGGTGGTGGAGGGCATCGACCCGGTGGAGGACCTGGTGTGGCTGGGTGAGCGCGACGGGACCCTCGTGTGGGTCAGGCGCGACGGCGTCATCAGGGTCCGGGTCCCCGGCGCCGTCGGGGCCAACCGCACGTTGGCCCTGCCCCCCGACCGGCGTCCGGTCGATGCCCGGTTGCTCGACGGGCACACCCTCGCGATCCTGACCGCGCCGGGGACGGCAGGGCCCGCCACGGCGACCGTGCTCGACCTCGGGTCCCACGTGACCGTCCTCGAGCTGCCGCTGGATGACGACGATCCCCAGCAGGACCTGGCGCACGCGTGGGACCTCGACGCCGGGCTGCTGCTGACGGTCTCGGGCGGTCGGGTGGTCGCCGTCGACCTGCGCGGGGGCACGACGACCTCGACCGCCCTGCCCGCCCCGACGGCCCGCGCCGAGGCCCCACAGCTGCGGACCCGCTGGACGATCAGCGCCATTGACGGGCTCGTCGCCGTCAGCGGCGTGGACGAGGTCCGGCTGCCGGGTGGCCGTGGTGACACGCGACAACGACCCTACGGGGTTGCGTCGCTGCGCGTGCCCACACCGACCACGGGAGGGTCCCCCGGCCTGCGTCTGCTCGGCCACCTCGACGACCGGACGACCGCGCGTGCGGTCGTCGTCGCAGGGGACCGCGTCCTGGCGCTGCCCGACGGTCCTGGCGGCCAGCTCCTTGACGCCGGGCTGTCGGAGGTCCAGCAGCTCCCCGGCGACCGACAGGTGCTGGACGTGCAGGTCGCTGCCGACCTGGCCTACGTGACGACCGGATCAGGCGCGGGGCCGGACGTGGGGCCGGACCGGCTGACCGCGCTGGCGGTGCAGTCAGGGCGGGTCGAGGGTGCGCGGGACCTGGGGCCCGACGTCGTCGGCTTCATCGCGGTGCCGACCCTGCTGATCACCGCCCCGGGGCGCGGCTGAGCAGGACTCCACGGGGTCCGTGGCGAACTTGGGAGAGAGCCGCCAACCCCCGCCCCCACACCCAGGATCACCAACGATGGCCCTCTCACGCCGTTCCTTCCTCCGCTCCCTCGCCATGGGCAGCGCCGCCATGACCGTCGGTACCGCCACCGCCGCAAGCGCCGCGGGCCTGACCGTGTCCGCGCCGTCGGCGCTGGCCGCCAGCGGCACCGGTGCCGGCGCGCTGCAGCTGGCCGTCGCCCACCCACGGACCGCCGCACACCGGGCCATGCTGGCCCGCATGGACGACACCCACGCGATCGTGGACGGCGGTGTCGAGCTGCTGCTGTGGCCCGGGGACGCCGCGAAGCTGGTCCAGGCGGGTGTCCCGTTCGAGATCACCGTCGCCGACGTGGTCGCCCGTGACGCCGCCGAGGCGGCTGTGGTGCAGACCGCTGCACAGGCCGACCTGCTGGCCCAGATCCCCGGCGGCAAGACCGACTACCAGTCGCTGGACGGCATCTACGCCGAGCTCCAGGCGCTGGCCGACGCCAACCCCGACCTGGCACGGGTGGTCGAGCTGCCGAACCGCACGCTGGAGGGCCGCACGGTCAAGGGCATCGAGATCGGCCGGGGCAACACCCGCGACGGCCGTCCGGTCGCCTACTACGACGGGTGCCACCACGCCCGCGAGTGGCCCTCGGCGGACTACTGCCGCCTGTTCGCCCACCACCTGATCGAGACGGCCGGCACACCACGGACCGACGCGATCCTGGACAACGTCCTGGTGCGGATCGTGCCGGTCGTCAACGCCGACGGCTACGTCCACTCCTTCAGCCACAAGGGCCGTGTCACCGACAACGCCAACCTTGGCATCGTCGCCGGCGGTCAGGGCGCCTACGTGCGCAAGAACAACCGGGTCGCCCCGGCCGACCAGGCCCACGCCGCCGACGCCGCCATCGCGAGCACCCCGGCGACCGGCGAGGTCGACGCCCACTACGGCGTGGACCCCAACCGCAACTACGCCTACCTGTGGGGCGGCACCACCGGCGGCCTGGTCAACTACTCCGGCCCCGGGGCCGAGACGCTGCCGCTGTACGCCAGCACCTCACCCAACCCGACGGACCAGACCTACTTCGGCACCGACGCCTTCAGCGAGCCGATCACGCGCAACACCCGCGAGTTCTTCCTGTCCAACGCGGTCGTGACCTACCTGTCGAACCACACCTCGGGCCGTCTGATGCTGCGCCCGTGGGGTCACACCACCGCCGCCCCGCCGGACGAGGCGCTGCTGACCGACCTGGGACAGCGGATGTCGAAGGCGATGGAGGGCTTCCCGTCAGGGTTCGGCCAGTACGAGAACAAGATCGGCCTGGGCCTGTACGCCACCAACGGGACGTCCAACGACTGGGCGTACGCCGCCACCGGCGCGCTGGGCTACGTCGTCGAGCACTCCACCTCCTTCCACCCGACCTACAGCAGCGCCCACGCACCCGGGCAGTGCTACCCCGGCGTGATGGAGATGTTCACCACCGCGGCGGAGGAGGCGATGCGGACCCGCTCGCACAGCATCGTGAAGGGCCGCACGTCGGGCCCGGCCACGCTGCAGCTGACCCGGTCCTTCGACACCCCCTACTCGCGCAACGGCGGGGCCCGCGACATCGGCTCGCTGACGGCCGGCCGCACCGAGCTGGCCGAGACCCAGGTGCTGGAGCTGGCCGTCGACGGCGCGTTCTCCTGGCACGTCAACCCCTCGACCCGCCCGATCGCCGAGATCGGCGACACCGTCGAGACCTACACCCTGACGGTCACCACGGACGGGGCGACCACGACCCGCGAGATCACGATCACCCGCGGCGAGACGCTGGACCTGGGCGACCTGGTCTGATCCGCAGGACCGACGACGCCCCGGCCGTGCGGCCGGGGCGTCGTGCGTCCGGAATCGTGCCCGCTGGCCCCACCGCGAGCGCACTCTTGGCGCCTCGCGACGCACCCGGGCGCACCACACGCCATCGCCACCGCACTCTGGGCGCCTCGCGACGCACCCGGGGTCCCACACGCCACCGCCACCGCACTCTTGGCGCCTCGCGACGCACCCGGGGTCCGCACGCGGCGACGCCCCCGCC
>JBFKGB010000197.1:0-6899 GCA_041633535.1 Euzebya sp.
CAGACCTCGGCTGACCTTCGCCAGCACGTCGGGGTCGTTGTAGTACGTGGTGGCCTGCACGATGGCCTTGGCACGCTGCTCGGGGTCACCGGACTTGAAGATGCCCGAGCCGACGAACACGCCGTCGGCGCCCAGCTGCATCATCATGGCGGCGTCGGCCGGGGTGGCGATGCCACCGGCGGTGAACAGCACGACGGGCAGGCGGCCGGCCTCGGCGACCTCGCGGACCAGGTCGATGGGGGCCTGCAGGTTCTTGGCGGCCGTGTACAGCTCCTCGGGGTTCATCCGCGACAGCTTGCGGATCTCGCCGTTGATGGAGCGCATGTGACGGGTCGCCTCGACGACGTTGCCGGTCCCCGCCTCACCCTTCGAGCGGATCATCGCCGCGCCCTCGGCGATGCGGCGCAGCGCCTCGCCCAGGTTGGTGGCGCCGCAGACGAACGGCACGGTGAACTCGTGCTTGTCGATGTGGTGGGCCTCGTCGGCCGGGGTCAGGACCTCCGACTCGTCGATGTAGTCCACACCGAGGGACTGCAGGATCTGTGCCTCGACGAAGTGGCCGATGCGGGCCTTGGCCATCACCGGGATCGAGACCTCGGCGATGATGCCGTCGATCATGTCGGGGTCGGACATGCGGGCCACGCCGCCGTCGCGGCGGATGTCGGCCGGCACCCGCTCGAGGGCCATCACGGCCACGGCGCCGGCATCCTCAGCGATCCTGGCCTGCTGGGCATCGACGACGTCCATGATGACGCCGCCCTTCAGCATGTCGGCCAGGCCACGCTTGACGCGGCGGGTTCCAGTCAGTTCAGTCGAGGGCTCGCTCATGCGGCCATGCTACCCAGCCGTCCGGAGGCCACTCCGGCAGGCCACTGGCGTGTTGGTCAGCCCGGTTGCTCGGTCGGGGCGTCGGCGCTGACGGTCCCCTCGGCCGGGTCGGTGTCGACGTCGAAGCCGGTCGGCTGCAGCTCGACCCAGGTCGCGCCGGGGGCCAGCGGGAAGATGCGGCCCTGGGCGTCCAGCCACTCGAACTGGCTGTCGCGTGCGGTCTTGCGCCAGCTGCCGGTGAAGACCTGGCCGTCGCGCAGGAACGTCGCCTCGCCCTCACCGATCAGCTGCACCGACACGGTGCCCGACCCGTTGACGTCCACGCCGCCACCGGAGCCGATCGGGACGCTGGCGTACACCACGTTGGTGGCCGCGATCTGCTCGCCGTCGTCGGTCAGGTGGCGGGTGCCGTTCTGGCCGCGCTCGAAGACGCCGTCGGCGTCACGCCAGGCCCACGAGTGGCCGTACTCCTGGCTGAACCGCGCGACCACGGCCTCGACGGGCTGGCCACCGGCGGGCACCTCCTCATCGAAGGGCCACGGCTCGACCGCCGCCGGCTGCTCGTCGCCGGCGGTCCACAGCCGCTCGGTGATGGCGTTCAGGTTGTGCGGGGCGGCACGGTCGGCGACACGGTAGATCGCACCGCCGGCCTGTCCCTCCTCGAACACCGTCAGGCCGGCGCTGAACAGCACGTTGTAGGTGGGTCCCGCGGCACCCGAGATCGCCAGGATGCCCTGGAAGGGCGGGAACAGGTCGGCGTCGACGTCGCGTCCCGAGCGGACCGGACCGACCTCGCCCGGGTCGGTGGAGTGGAAGACCGCCAGGAACCGGGTGATCCCGCCCTCGACCAGCTCCTCGAAGACGATGTCGGCCTGTCCCAGCCCCACCTGCGGCCGCGCGGCCGGCGAGTTGTCGACCTTCACGCCCAGCGCCGGCAGCGCCAGACGGGCCTCGTCGGTCACCTCGGTCCCGGTCAGCGGGTAGCCCGGACCGGCCTCCGTCGGGGTCGGCGTCGGCGTGGGCGTCGGGGTCGGCAGCGGCACGATCGTCGGCTCGGCGGTCGCCACGACCTCGGGGTCGCCACCCGAGCAGGCGGCGCTGACGAGCGCGAGGACGAGCAGGAGGAGGGTGAGAGGACGGAAGGTAGTCACGGCGTCGAGAGTCTAGCGAGCACCGTGGGTGACCCGATCACCGCGGGGGTGGCCCATCGCCCGTGCCCGCCGCGGCGCCGGCCGTCTGCTCGGCGATGAAGTCGCGGTGCACCTGGCGGTACATCTCCTCGACCCGGGCGCCCACGACGTCCCAGCTGTACTCACCGGCGGTGCGGATGCCCTCCTGCGCCATCGCCTTGCGCAGGCTGACGTTGGACAGCATGGCCTCGAGCGCGTCCGCCAGGGCGATGGAGTCCCCCGGCGGGACCATCCGACCCTGGACCCCGTCGGTCATGACGGTCCGGTAGCCGGGGATGTCGCTGGCCACGACGGGCAGGCCGGCGGCCATGCCCTCCAGCAGGACGATCCCGAAGGACTCGCCCCCCGTCGCAGGGCTGACGAAGACGTCGGCCGAGGCGTGGTAGCGCGGTAGGTCGTCGTGGGAGACCGCACCGACGAACTGCACCTCGGTCCGCAGGCTGGGTGGCACCAGGGACTGGCAGCGCTCGCGCTCGGGCCCCTCCCCCACCACGACCAGGCGCAGGCGCTGGCCGCTGGCGCGCAGCCGCAGGAAGGCCTTGACCAGCGTCTCGAGTCCCTTGCGCTTCTCGAGCCGTCCGACGAACAGCAGCAGCGGCTTGTCGGGGTCGACCAGCTCGTCGATGGGCTGGGCCCCGGCGAAGCGGTGGTCGTCGACCCCGTTGGGCAGGATCGTGAAGCTGCTGGCCGGCACCGCCATGGCCTGCGAGGCGAAGCTCTGCGCCGACGGCGACACCGCCACCCGCACCTTCAGGTCCTGCACGATCTTGCGGATGAACGGGGCGGTCATCGAGTAGATCCGGTCGGAGTCCGACCAGGCGTGGAAGGTGCCGATCTTCGGCATCGGGCCCGCGACCGTGGCGGCCATCGACACCCAGGGGGCCAGCGGCTCGTGGATGTGGGTGACGTGGGGGCCGTACTCCGTCAGGCGGCGCTTCATCCGGTAGATGACGCGCGGACCCAGGCCGACGGGCGCGACGGAGGAGTTGTAGCGGATCGGCACCGGACGGCCGACGTGCTGCACGTAGCGGTCGATGCCCTTGGTGGACAGGCCACCGCTGGTCGGCGCGAAGATGCGGACCTCGTGGCGCTCGAGCATGTACTCGGCCAGGTTCGACACGTGGGCCTTGACCCCGCCCGGCTTGCTCCAGTCATACGGGCACACCAGGGCGATCTTCACGAGGCCTCCTCGACGGCGACGTCGTCATCGTCCGCCGGGGTGTCGCGCCGCGCGGGACGGTCGGCCTCGAAGATCGGCTGGAAGGCGTGCCACTGCGCCGGGTCCAGGCGGATCAGCTCCTCCAGCGCCTGTGCGGTCCGCTGGACCCCCTCGCGGGCATCCATGCCGACGGTGTCGAAGGCCTCGAGGCACTGCAGGTGGTAGCGGCCACCGGGCCGGTGCAGCATCGTGATCGGCACGATCTTGGCGCCGGTCCGCGCGCTGAGCAGCGACGGCCCGGCGGGGATGCGGGCCGGCTCGCCGAAGAAGTCCACCAGCGGGGCGCGTCCGGAGAGGTCGCGGTCGCTGAGGAGGCCGACCAGGTGGTTGGCTGACAGCACCTCGCGCAGACGACCGGTCATGTCCTCGCCGCGGCGCAGCGGCACGATCTCGAGGCCCAGGGCCTCGCGCATCTGCACGAACTTGTGGAAGACCCGGCGGGGTCGCAGGACCTCGGCGACGCAGGCCAGGTGGTAGCCGTGGCTCTCGGCCCAGCGGGCGGCGATGTCCCACGACCCGTGGTGGGCCAGCAGCACGATGACGCCCTTGTGCGCCTCCAGCGCCCCGTCGAGGTGCTCGAAGCCGCCGGTGGTGGTGCGGGCGTCCAGCCAGTCCGGTGCCATCTCGGTCGCCCGGAACGCCTCCATGTAGTAGCGGGCGTAGGAGACGAAGGCCTGCTGCACCGCGTCGTCCAGCTGGTCGGCCGGCACCACACGGCTGAGGTTGTGGCGGATCATCGTGTCGTCGCCCACATGGGGCACGACCCGTCCGCCGACGCCGGCCATGCCGAAGGCGACCCGCCGCGGCACCAGCCGGGCGGTCTCCCACGCCGCACCCCACACGCGGCCGGTCAGCTTCTGCGTCGCCGTCTCGGGAGTGCGGGGCGGCGGGACACGGTCCACGGCCCCGTGGTTGCGGTCGACCGGCTGCCCCTCCAGCCCGCTGCCGCGGTAGGCGTAGGTCCCGTCCGGCCGTGGACCGAAGTCCGCGCGCGGCGCGGGGGCCAGACCCGACACCATCGGGGTCTGGTCGGTTGAGGGGGTGGGGGCGTCCGACGACATCAGAGGGGGATGCTAACGGTTGGGCGTGACGTGCCGACCTACCCGACCGTCCGCCGGGCTCACCAGTCGGTCGCGATGTACTGGGTCTCGCAGAACTCGTAGATCCCGTCGGTGGAGCCCTCGCGTCCCAGGCCCGACTGCTTCATCCCGCCGAAGGGACTGGCCGGGTCGCTGACCAGGCCCTTGTTCAGACCGATCATCCCGGCCTGGATCCGCTCGGCCGTGGCCAGCCCCTTGGCGAGGTCACGGGTGAAGACGTAGCCCGTCAGCCCCATCTCGGTGTCGTTGGCCTGGGCGATCATCGCCTCGTGGTCGGTGAAGGGGATGACCGGGGCGACCGGGCCGAAGATCTCGGTGGAGCAGATCTCGCTGCCGTGGTCCACGCCGCCCAGGACCGTGGGCTGGAAGAAGTGGCCGGGACCGTCGATGGCCCTGCCGCCCGTCGCGACGGTCGCACCGTCGTCGGTGGCGGAGTCGACCAGCCCGCTGAGCCGCTGCACGGCGTCGGCGTCGATCATCGGTCCGCACCCGACCCCCTCGTCACTGCCCGGCCCGACCGTCAGGTCCGCCATGGCCGCCGCGAAGGCCTGCGTGAAGTCCTCGGCGATCCCCGCCTCGGCGTAGAAGCGGTTGGCCGCCGTGCAGGTCTCGGCGGAGTGGCGCATCTTGGCCGTCATCGCGCCCTCGACGGCGTCGTCCAGGTCGGCATCGTCGAACACCACGAACGGGGCGTTGCCACCCAGCTCCATCACGGTCTTCAGGACCCGGTCGGCGGCACGGCGCAGCAGGACCCGGCCCACCTCCGTCGAGCCGGTGAAGCTCACCATCCGCACGGGCCGCTGGTCGACGCAGGTGTCGAACCAGGCGCCCGAGTCGGCGGTCGGGACGATGTTGACCAGGCCGTCGGGCAGGCCCGCCTCCATCAGCAGCTCGCCGATGCGCAGGGCGGTGAGGGGGGTCTGGGCCGGCGGCTTGATGATCACCGCGTTGCCGGCGCCCAGGGCGGGGGCCAGCTTGCGGGTGATCATGGCCGCGGGGAAGTTCCAGGGGGTGATCATGGCGACCACGCCGACCGGCGGGTGGTGGATCAGCATCCGCTTGTCGCCGGCGGGCGCGGTGGCCAGCTGGCCCCGGATGCGGACGGCCTCCTCGGCGTTCCAGCGGAAGAACTCCGCGGCGTAGGACACCTCGCCGCGGGAGTCCGGCAGCGGCTTGCCGTTCTCTGCCGTGATCAGCCCCGCCAGCTCGTCGGCGTGCTCCGTCATCAGCTCCCAGGTTCGGCGCAGGATCTCGGCGCGCTCGCGCGGCGCCGTGGTGGCCCAGCGCTGCTGTGCCGTGTGGGCACGGGCGACGGCGGTGACGACGTCGTCGGGCCCCCCGGCGGCGACGTGGGTGATGGCCTCACCGGTGGCGGGGTCCTCCACGGCCATCGTGGCCCCGTCGGCGGCGTCGGTGAACTGTCCGTTGATCAGGAGCTTGGTCTGCATGCGCCATCCCTTCCCACCCCTCCCCCGTCGTGAACGACCGGCCCCGATCGCCCTCTCGACCCACCCCGGATCGCCGTGGACGCACGACTGGACCCAGAGGGGCCCTGAAACCCAGGGGTTCGTACCCTCTGGGCACGCACCACCGTGAGGTGAACGCCACTAGCTGGACCGAAAGGGCGGGCGGAACCACCGGGGTGGGGCGGGCGACGGCGACGCCCGGTGCCGGCCGAAGGGGGTCAGACGGTCTGGGCGGCCCGGGCCTGGCGCAGCACGGCGACCAGTCGCTGCACGATCGTGACGATGCCGCCGACCGCGAGGATCCAGGCGCCGACCGCCAGGTAGCCGTAGCCGACGGCGGGGAGGATGATGGCCACGCGCTCGGGCCGCTCGATGATGCCGACCGTGGCGTCCCAGCCCAGCGACTCGGCCTTGGCCCGGATGTAGGAGGTGATCAGCGCCGAGGCGAAGGCGACCATGATCAGCGCGAAGACGATGGGCTCGTCGCGCGCGACCCAGGCGCAGGCCGCGAAGATCGTGGCGTCCGACACCCGGTCGGCCACCGAGTCGTAGAACGCCCCGATGGTGGTCTGGGTGTTGGTCAACCTGGCGACCGTGCCGTCGAAGGCGTCCAGGATGCACGACGCCGCCACGATCCAGCCGCCCAGGACCGGCCGGCCCATCAGCAGCAGACCCATGCCCAGGAACGTCCCCAGCAGGCCCAGGGTCGTGATCGCGTTGGGGGTGATGCCCACGCGCGCCATCCCACGCGCCAGCGGTACGACGACCGTGTCGGTGGTGGAGCGGAAGTACGCGTTGACAGCCATGGGTGCTCACGAGAGTACGCGGGCGGGCGTGCGGTGCCCCGCGCCGGTGGGACAGGGTGGCCTCACCTTCGGTCGGAGTCGCCGCGGGCGCACACATGGCGGCAGACGACGGCCGCTCGGCCCAGCACCGGCCGTCAGCGCACACGTGGCGACAGACGATGCCAGACGACCGCCCCGAGTCCGCCGCAAACGCACACGTGGCGACAGACGACGCCCAGGGACGCCGATCCCCCGACGCCGAGGGCCCGACGCCGAGGGCCCGACGCCGAGGGCCCGACGCCGAGGGCCCG
>JBFKGB010000198.1:0-6862 GCA_041633535.1 Euzebya sp.
CACCGCCCTCGGCCGCGCGCACGTCGGCGTAGGTCTCGGCGACCTCACGCCGGTAGCCGGCCAGCTGCAACGCCCAGTGCGAACCCATGGCGCGGACCATACGCGGCTGGGCGTAGTCTGCGCCGTACACGCAGACGCACCATCGGGGGATGCCATGAGCACGCTGGGACGCACACGCACCGCCGCGGTCCGGCCCGCCGGATCCACCGCGATCGGCGTGGCCCTGCTGGTCGCCGTCGTCGTGGTCGCCATCACGCAGGACGCACGGCTGCTGGCGCTGGTGCTGCCGATGGCGCTGGTGCTTTGGGGGGTCGCCGGTGTCCTGGGACGGGTGCCGGCGACGCGGCAGCGAACGGTGCTGGTGGCGGCCCTGGCGGGTGGGGGCGTCGCGATGGCGGTGGCCTGGGGCGCCGGTGACATCGCGCTGACGGGCGGACAGGCCGCGTGGCTGTGGAAGACCGGGCTGGGGGTCGGGCTGCCCGCCCTCCTGCTGCTGCTCGTGTGGTTCGCTGCGCTGGGCCGCCTGGCGACCCGTCCTGGTGCGCCGGGACGTGCGGTTCCAGCCGTCGGACTGGCGGCGCTGTCGTTCGCGATGCCGCTGGTCTCCTCCGGCGAGCGGTGCGTCGCCCAGGGCACGGGTGTGGCCTGCACGCTCGTCGATCGTCCGGTCCCCGAGAACCTGCTGGTGGCGCTGGCCGTCGGGGTCGCGGTGTGGCTGGTGCTGTGGTCCGCGGCCCGACGGACCCTGGTCACCGCGCAGCAGTAGCGCGGCGGTATCGTGCGCCCGGCCGACCAACGTCACGTGGCGGTGCCCGCCCACCCGCCAAGGAGCGACCTCGTGTCCGACCACGCCAGCATGCCCCCGTTCCACCTCGCCGTGCCGGTGCACGACATCGAGGCCGCCCGCCACTTCTACGGCGAGGTCCTGGGCTTCGCACGGGGTCGGTCGGCAGAGCGGTGGACCGACTGGGACGTCCAGGGTCACCAGGTGGTGACCCACCAGGTCGACGACCACGTCAACGCCGTCGCGGGCCACAACAGCGTCGACGGCCACCAGGTGCCCGTCCCCCACTTCGGGCTGGTCCTGGACGTCCAGGCGTTCCAGGCCCTGGCCGACCGTCTGAAGGCCGCCGGCACCGACTTCATCATCGAGCCCTACGTGCGCTTCGAGGGCGAGCCCGGCGAGCAGTGGACGATGTTCTTCCTGGACCCCTCGGGCAACGCGATGGAGTTCAAGGCGTTCGCCGACATCACCCAGCTGTTCGCCGTCTGACCGCACCGCCTTGATGGAGGAGCACCGACGGAGGCCAGCGGACACATCGATCGCCGAGTCGATCGCCGAGTCCGCTGCAGCACCACACCGACGGGTCACCCTCGACGACTGCGGTCATGTCGACGGCCCGTTCTTCCACGGGACGGCGCAGGCCTTGCGGATCGGCGATCGTCTGGTGGCCGGGAAGCCGTCGAACTACCACGACGGTCGAACGTCGAACCACGTCTACTTCGCCGCACTCCTCGAGCCCGCCGTCTGGGCAGCCGAGCTGGCCGTCGCACTGGGGGGCGGCTCGGCAGCGGCACACGTCTACGCCGTGGAGCCGACGGGGCCGTTCGAGGACGACCCCAACGTCACGGACAAGCGGTTCCCCGGAAACGTCACACGGTCGTTCCGGACGCGGGAGCCGATGGTCATCACCGGTGAGGTCGACGACTGGGAGCCCCACGCCCCGGAGGTGCTGCAGACGATGCTGGACCACATCGCACGCCTTCGCGCGCAGGGCCTCGACGTCATCGAGGACTGAGGCGGACGCGTCTGTCCGAGATCAGCTGGCGATCTAGAAGGGCAGGTCGGGGTCCGGCGGGTGCGCTGGTTCCGTTCGCGGCGGTGGGGGCGGCGGTCTGAGCCGGGGTGTGGTCGTGTAGGTCCGTCGGCCGATGCGGGTGTGCAGGGTGCCGTCGGGGTCCAGGCGCATGGACCAGCGATGACGGGTCAGCTGGGTGTGGTGGCGGCGGCAGACCGCGACCAGGTTGGCGACCTGCGTCGGACCGCCCCGGTGGCGGGGGATGACGTGGTGCAGGTCGGTGTGGGCGGCCGGGACGTCGCACCCCGGGATGCGGCACCCCTGGTCTCGGGCCGTGACGGCGCGACGCATCGCCTCGGTGATCGGGCTGTGGCTGTCCCCGACCGCCACCGGCACGCCCGCGTCGTCGGTGAACACCGGGATGATCGTGGCGTCCTCGGCGAGCCGTCGGGTCAGCACCCGCGAGGTGCGCCGGCGGCCGGTGGCGGTGCGCAGCAGCAGCCGCGACACCACCGGGGTCACTGCGGACGCGACGCCGAGCCCTGCCCCGTCCGTTGCGGTGAGGTCCGACAGGGCCGCCACGACGGTGACCTGCGGCCGTGCGCGTCCCGTGCCGCTGCCCGACAGGTACCGGCTGCAGACCCGGTGCAGTGCCTCGGCCAGCTGCTGACCCCGCGACCGCACCGGCTGCAGCGATGCCGGCAGCACGGTCCCGTCCTGATCGGTGGCCGCCGGGGTGTCGGGGTCGACGGGCGCGTCGGCCGCAGCGTCCAGGGCCTCACAGACCGTGGCCGTTGTGTCAGGTGCGAGGTCGCCGGCGATGCGCCCCCACCCGTCGAACCCCAGCTGGACGACCAGCCGCTCGTTGCGCTGGACCGTCGCCTCATCGGCCTCGGCGATGTCGCGGTCCAGCCGGGCGACCAGGTCGCCGCAGGCCTCGACCAGGCGGTCGGGCTCTCCATCGGTCGCCTCGCCGATCAGGCCGATCAGCAGACCGTCCAGGACCTGACGGCGCGCGACCGTCAGACGCCGTGCCTCCAGCACGATGCCGCGGAGCTGGGACCACGACAGCCGCCCGTCGTCGAACGCCTGCCAGGTGCCCGGCATCGCCGCCAGCGTCTGCACGGCCCGGTGGAGGAACCCGACGTCCACACCGGTGGCCTGGGCGCGCAGCGCGATGTGACGGCGGGCGGGCAGCCCGTCGGCCGGCCCGGCGTCGGCCACGGCGCGCAGCACCCTGGCCATCTGCCGGTCGACCACCCGCAGGGCTGCCACCGCGACGTCCAGCGGATCGGATGGCAGGGGCAGGTCGTAGGGGTCGAACGGCGCCTCACGGTCGAGGTCCAGCAGGTCGTCGTCCACCCACAGCGGGTCCTCGGCGGTCACCCACCCGTCCGGATCCCTCACCTCCACCTGCATGATCGCAGTCTAGGGAGGGGGTGTGACATCGGACCGGGGCTCGGGGACCCCAAGGGCAGGGAGTCCGACCACCCGTTCCATGGGTACATCCTCTCCATGCGCATCCTCTTCACCGGCGGCAGCGGCAAGGCCGGCCGTCACGCCATCGAGCACCTGCTGTCCCACGGTCACCGGATCACCAACGTCGATCTGGTCCCCCTCGGGCACCCCGAGGTCACCGACCTGCAGGTGGACCTGACCGACCTGGGCCAGGTCGTGTCGGCGCTGAAGGGCCCCGCCGGGTTCGACGAGCTGGACCTGCCGGCCGTCCCCGCCTACGACGCCATCGTGCACTTCGCTGCCATCCCCGCGATCCTGCAGAAGCCCGACGCCACGACGTACGCGACGAACGTGCTGTCCACCTACAACGTCTTCGAGGCCGCGATGGCGGTCGGGACCCCCAAGGTCGTCTTCGCCTCATCCGAGACGACCTACGGCGTCTGCTTCGCCCAGGGCGAGCGTCGTCCCCTCTACGTGCCCGTCGACGAGGAGCACCCGACGGTGCCCGAGGACAGCTACGCCATGTCGAAGGTCGCCAACGAGGTGACCGCGCGCTCGTTCCAGGCCCGCTCGGGCATCGACGTGTACGGCCTGCGCATCAACAACGTCATCGAGCCCCACGAGTACGCGGAGGACTTCCCGGCCTACCTGGAGGACGCCTCCCTGCGGCGCCGCAACGTCTTCGCCTACATCGATGCGCGTGACCTGGGCCACATGGTGCAGCGCTGCCTGGTGACCGACGGCCTGGGCTACGAGGTCTTCAACGTCGCCAACCCCGACATGTCCGTGGCCCTCACCACCGACGAGGTCATCGCGCGCTTCTACGACGACGTCGAGGTCCGGGGGGACCTGGAACCCCATCAGACGCTGTACAGCATCGAGAAGGCGCGGCGGATGGTCGGGTTCGACCCGCAGCACTCATGGCGCGAGGTGCTGGACCCGCCCGCCTGAGGACAGCTGCCGGACCGCCTGAGGTCACCTGTGTGGGTTGTCGCCACGCCGCCCGCGGGTCGGGCCCTGCTGCTGGATCATCCCCCATGCACCCCGGCGGCCGCGGCCGGTCGCCCTGCGCTGCTGGCGACGCTCACGCCGGGCCCTGCTGCTGGCCGAGGGCGAGGACCGGGCCCACATGACCATGCCCAGCACGATCCAGCCCATCGCCGCCACGGTCACCAACGTCCCCGGCGAGGGGGTCAGCAGCAGCACGGCCAGGACGACCACGTAGCCGACGGTGAGGAGCGCCGTACGCGCGGGTCTGTCCGGTGCCCTGTCCTGCTCCATCGGTCCTCCATCGGATGCGGTTGCCCCGGCCATGATCCCACGCCACGCCGGCCAGGACAGGCCTTCCCCCACGTCTGCCCGGGGCGTACCGTCGGGGTATCCGGCCCCGCCGGGGGCCGCCGACAGGAAGGGATCGCCGTGACCGACCTACAGGACCTGATGGCGCGCCGCCAGGCCGTCATCGACGCCCGCGACGTCGACGGGCTGCTCGGGATGATGTCCGCCGACGTGTCGATGATGTGGCTGCCCGTCGGCACGTTCAACGGGCACGTCGGCGTCCGCGAGGCCATGGACATGCTGTACACCGCCTTCCCCGACTTCCGACGGACCCAGGACTCGCTGGCCATCACCGACGGCACCGCCGTGGTGGAGTTCACCGCCACCGGGACGTTCTCCGGTGGGCCGTTCGACGGCTACCAGCCGACCGGACGGACGGGCGAGGTCATCGGCGCCGAGATCGTGGACGTGGGCGACGACGGCCTGATCACCTCGGTGCGGACCTACTGGGACGGCATGCAGATGGCGCGCGAGCTGGGGCTGCTGCCCGAGGAGGACTCGGTCCTGGACCGCGGGCTGCACGGCGCGCTGAACGTCATGACCCGGGCCAGGCGGGTCATCCGCCTGTGACAGGCGGATCATCGCAGGACGGCATTCACCCGGCGGGGCTGTCAGTCCCGCCGTCGGCGCCCTGCTCACGTGCCTTGCGCCGCTGACGGCGGGCGATCCGCTCCTGGCGGATGATCTCCTCGGCCTCCTCCGGCGTCGGCGCGGTGCCGCCCAGGTGCGCGGGCAGCCACCAGCGGTCGCCCTCGTCCGCCGGCTGCTGGCCGTAGCCCTCCTGCAGCCCCGACACCATCTCGGTGATGACGGCCATCAGCCGCTTCGTCACGTCGCGCGGCTCCTCGTCCGGGTCGTAGGGCAGGGCCGGGCCGTACTGGACGTGGACGTCGACGTTGCGCTGCATGTTCTTCTTGACAGCCTTGGTCGACATCCGGTGGTCACCCCACACGGCCGTGGGGATCAGCGGGACCCCTGCCCGCATCGCCATGCGCGCGGTCCCGGTCTTGCCCTGTGCCGGCACGAAGGACCGGCTGATGGTGCCCTCGGGGAACATCCCGATGATCTGGCCCTTCATCAGACGGCGGTGGGACTCCTCCATGATCGCGTTGACGTCCCCGTCGCGGTCGACGGGGAGGTGCTTCATGCCCCGCATCAGCGGGCCGGCCACCGGGTGGTCGAAGACCTCCTTCTTGGCGGCGAAGCGGACCAGGCGCTTGGCCTTCCGCGCGCCGTAGCCGACGACGATGAAGTCGAGGTAGCCGATGTGGTTGCTGGCCAGCACGGCAGCGCCCGTGCGGGGGATGTTCTCCTCGCCGCTGACGTGCACCCTCCAGCCCATGGCCTTGAAGGTGCCGACGGCGATGTTGACGATGGGGGTGTAGACGGGCTCCATGGCAGCAGCGTACGGCCCCGGTTTCCCTCCCCGCGACCTCGCTGCGACACTGTGACGCATGAGCATGCGTGAACGTGACCGTCCGTGGCTGATCCGCACCTACTCCGGACACTCCTCCGCCAAGGCGTCCAACGAGCTGTACCGGTCCAACCTGGCCAAGGGCCAGACCGGCCTGTCGGTGGCCTTCGACCTGCCGACGCAGACGGGCTACGACGCCGACCACGTGCTGGCGCGTGGAGAGGTCGGGAAGGTCGGCGTGCCGATCTGCTCGATCGACGACATGCAGACGCTGTTCGACGGGATCCCGCTGGGCGGGATGAACACCTCGATGACGATCAACGCCACGGCCGCCTGGCTGCTGGCGCTCTACATCGCCACCGCCGAGGAGCAGGGGGCCGACCGCGCGGTCCTGACCGGCACGACGCAGAACGACATCATCAAGGAGTACCTGTCCCGCGGGACCTACGTGTTCGGGCCGGCCGAGTCGCTGCGCCTGACCGCCGACGTCGTGACCTTCACCGTCCGCGAGGTCCCGAAGTGGAACCCCATCAACATCTGCAGCTACCACCTGCAGGAGGTCGGGGCGACCCCGGTGCAGGAGGCCGCGTTCGCGATGGCCACCGCCACCGCGGTGCTGGACGAGATCCGGGGGCGTGAGGACGTCGACGACGCCCTGTTCAGCCAGGTCTTCGGGCGCATCAGCTTCTTCGTCAACGCCGGCATCCGGTTCGTCACCGAAATGTGCAAGATGCGGGCCTTCGTCGAGCTCTGGGACGAGATCTGCCGCGACCGATATGGCGTCGAGGATCCGAAGTACCGCCGCCTCCGCTATGGCGTGCAGGTCAACTCGCTCGGCCTGACCGAGCAGCAG
>JBFKGB010000199.1:0-6816 GCA_041633535.1 Euzebya sp.
CCGGGTCCGCGACGTCCTGGACCACACCACCGACGGGGTCGACCGCGGGGCACGGGTGCTGCTGGCCGTGTCGGGGGGCAGGGACTCCGTCGCGCTGCTGCACCTGGTCGCTGCGGCACGCCCCGACCTGGACCTGGTCGTCGGCCACGTCCGGCACGGGCTGCGCGACGACGCCGCCGACGCCGACGCCGCCCGGGCCAACGCGGCTGCGCTGGGGGCCGCCTACCGCGAGGCCGACGTGACCCCTGGGGGCGGCGCGGGGCCCGAGGACGCCGCCCGGCGCGCCCGGTGGGCCGCGCTGACGTCCATGGCCGGGCAGGTCGGGGCGGTCGCGGTGCTGGCGGGGCACACGATGGACGACCAGGCCGAGACGGTGCTGCTGCGGATCGCCCGCGGGACGGGTCCGGCAGGGCTGGCCGGGATGGGCCTGACGTCGACCGCCCACGGGGTCGCCGTGCTGCGCCCGCTGCTGACGCTGCGACGCGACGACGTCCGCGCGGTCGCCCTGCCCCATCCCTGGGTGGAGGACCCCACCAACACCGACGATGACCAGCGACGGGCCCGCGCCCGCCACCAGGTGCTGCCGGCGCTGCGACGGCTGCACCCCTCCGAGGCCGACGTCGTCCCCCTCCTGGCACGCCTGGCCGACCTGGCCCGCACCGAGTCCGAGGGGCTCGACGCCGTGACCGACCGCATCACGCTGTGGCGGTACGGACCGGCCGTCCTGGTCCCACGCCACACCGGCGCCGTGCCCTCGCCCCCGGCCGTGCAGGCCCGCCTGCTGCGCCGCGGCTGGATGGCGGTCGACGCCGACCGGCGCCCACCGTCCCAGCAGGTCGTCGCCGCCGCGCTGGCGCTGTCGCACGGCCGTTCGCTGACGGGGCCGGGCGATGTCAGGATCACCGCCTCGGACCGTGGCTGGGTCGTCTGTCCACCCGTGACCCCACCCCCCGACCTGGCGCTGGACGTCGGCGGACGGGTGTCGCTGGGACCCCTGGGCGTCGAGCTGACCTGCGAGGCGGGCGTCGCCACGGGGCCAGGGGAGGTGCCCTCGTCGCAGGTCGTCCTGGGTGGCGGCGGGCCGCCGCAGCTCGCGGACCTGCACCTGCCCTGGACCGTCGAGGTGACGGCCACGCCACCGCTGCGGATCAGCTGGCGCGGTGCCGACGGCGCACGGGACGCCCGCCCGCTGCTGCAGCAGCTGGTGCCCCACGGTCTGCGTCACCTGGTGCCGCTGGTGCACGACGCCGCCGGGCGGCTGGTCGCCGTCGGGCACCGGGCGGTGGACCCTCCCCGTCCGGGCAGTGGGTGCCTGCGTCTGGTCGGCTACCCTGCGGGACCATGAGCTCCCACGTGCAGCCCGAGCATCCTGACGTCGAGAAGGTCCTGATCTCCTCCGAGGAGATCCAGACGCGTCTGGCCGAGCTGGGCAAGGAGGTCAGCGAGCACTACGCCAGCCAGATCGCGGCTGGCGAGCCGGTCGTGGTGGCCGCCGTGCTGAAGGGCGCGTTCATCGTCCTGGCGGACTTCTCGCGGCACCTGACCATCGACACGACGTTCGACTTCATGGCGGTGTCCTCATACGGGTCCTCGACCCGCAGCAGCGGCGTCGTGCGGATCCTCAAGGACCTCGACGCCGACATCGAGGGCAAGCACCTGCTGATCGTCGAGGACATCATCGACTCGGGTCTGACGCTGTCCTACCTGATGAAGAACCTGCGCGCCCGCAAGCCACGCTCGGTCGAGATCATGTCGCTGCTGGTCAAGCCCGAACAGCTGAAGGTCGAGATCCCGGTGCGCTGGACCGGCTTCGAGATCGGCAACGAGTTCGTGATCGGCTACGGCCTGGACTACGCCGAGCGCTACCGCACGCTGCCCTACATCGGCACGCTGAAGCCCGAGGTCTACAGCTAAAGGTGGGGTAAAGCCACAGGGTCCCGGCAGGCCCTGTGATGGCCGCTGGTAGGATCCGGTCGCAGGTGCGGCCCCCGCGAGAGG
Source organism: Euzebya sp. (assembly GCA_041633535.1). Classification (GTDB taxonomy): domain Bacteria; phylum Actinomycetota; class Nitriliruptoria; order Euzebyales; family Euzebyaceae; genus Euzebya. The sequence goes on from JBFKGB010000199.1 coordinate 1,999, forward strand.
CGGCTGCAACGCGTCTTGCGAGGACCCCACGTCAATGAAGCTGCAGCGATTCCTGCGAGGGCCCTTCATCTGGATCACCCTCCTGCTGGTCCTGGCCGTCGCGATGGTGGCGAGCCTGGGCTCGTCCGACGACGTGGAGGAGCTGACGTACGGCGAGTTCGTCCAGCGTCTGGGCGACGGCCAGATCGAGTCCGTCACCGTGCTGTCCCGCGCCAACCAGGTCGAGGGGCAGCTGGTCGACGACGGCGGTGACTACACCGCGACCTACGACCCCGTCATCAACGACGAGGAGCTGGACCGCCTGATCACCGGCGCGGGCATCCAGCCCGAGAGCCTGGACGTGGACAGCCAGGACCAGAACGTGCTGGTCACGCTGCTGATCAACCTGGTCCCGTTCGCGCTGATCTTCCTGCTCTTCTTCTTCCTGATGTCACAGATGCAGGGCGGCGGCGGTCGCGGCGTCATGGGGTTCGGCAAGGCCAAGGCCAAGCAGGTCTCCAAGGACCAGCCGAAGGTGACGTTCGAGGACGTCGCCGGCTCCGACGAGGCGGTCGAGGAGCTGCGCGAGATCAAGGACTTCCTGGCCAACCCGACGCGCTTCCAGGCCATCGGCGCCAAGATCCCCAAGGGCGTGCTGCTGTTCGGCCCGCCCGGGACCGGCAAGACCCTGCTGGCCCGCGCCGTGGCCGGCGAGGCGGGCGTGCCGTTCTTCTCGATCTCCGGTTCGGACTTCGTGGAGATGTTCGTCGGTGTGGGCGCCAGCCGTGTCCGCGACCTGTTCGAGCAGGCCAAGAGCAGCGCCCCTGCGATCATCTTCGTCGACGAGATCGACGCGGTGGGGCGCCAGCGTGGTGCGGGCATGGGCGGCGGCCACGACGAGCGTGAGCAGACCCTCAACCAGCTGCTGGTCGAGATGGACGGCTTCGACGTGAAGACCGGCGTCATCCTGATCGCCGCGACCAACCGTCCTGACATCCTGGACCCGGCACTGCTGCGGCCCGGCCGCTTCGACCGGCAGATCGTCGTCGACCGGCCCGACCTGGTCGGCCGTGAGGCGATCCTGAAGGTCCACGCCCGCGGCAAGCCGCTGGCCCCCGACGCCGACCTGTCGGTCCTGGCACGCCGCACGCCCGGCTTCACCGGTGCGGACCTGGCCAACCTGGTCAACGAGGCCGCGCTGCTGGCCGCCCGCCGCGGCATGGCCGAGATCACCATGGCCTCCCTGGAGGACGCCATCGACCGCGTGATCGCCGGTCCCGAGCGCCGGACCCGCCTGATGGGTGAGGAGGAGAAGCGCACGATCGCCTACCACGAGGGTGGGCACACCATCGTCGGCCACGCGCTGCCCCACGCCGACCCGATCCACAAGGTCTCGATCATCCCCCGCGGGCAGGCCCTGGGCTGGACCCTGGCGCTGCCGACGCAGGACAAGTACCTGGTCAGCCGCGGCGAGCTGATCGACCGCCTCGCCATGATGCTGGGCGGCCGCGTGGCCGAGGAGATCACGATCGGGGACTTCACCACCGGCGCCTCCGACGACATCTCGAAGGCGACGGCGACGGCGCGCGAGATGGTCACGCAGTACGGGATGAGCGAGAAGCTCGGCCCCATCACCTACGGGACCAAGGACGGCGAGCCCTTCCTGGGTCGCGACGGCGGGCACCAGGCCAACTACTCCGGCGAGATCGCCACCAAGATCGACGGCGAGATCCGGGCCCTCATCGACGAGGCCCACGACGAGGCCCTCGAGATCCTGGTGGCCAACCGTGACGTGCTCGAGGAGCTGGCCGACGCCCTCATCGAGCACGAGACGGTCGAGAAGGACCGGCTGCAGGAGCTGCTGGACAAGGTCGTGCAGCGGCCGTCCCGCAAGATCCGTCCGCTGATGGACGGCGAGCCCTCGCAGATGACGACCGCCGCGGTGATGGATGCGCTGCGTCGCTCCTCCGCCACCCCCGACAGCACCATCCACGTCGCGCGTGCCACCGATGAGTGACGTCGTGCCGGACAACGCCGAGCACTCCCGTGACCGGGTGCGGGTGCTGACCAACGTCGAACCACGCACCCACTTCGACCACGACAAGATCCGGGCGGCCGTCCGCCTGCTGTTCGAGGGGATCGGCATGGACCCCGACGACCCCCGGATCGTCGGCACCCCCGACCGTGTCGCCCGGATGTACGACGAGATCTTCGCCGGGCTGCTGATCGACCCCGCCGACGTCGTGGACACCATGTTCGAGGAGGGGCACGACGAGATCGTGATCGTCCGCGACATCCCGTTCGCGTCCGTCTGCGAGCACCACCTGGTCCCCTTCGTCGGGCGGGCCCACGTCGGCTACCTGCCCGCCAAGGACGGGGCCCTGACCGGGCTGTCGAAGCTCGCGCGGCTGGTGGACGTCGTGGCCAAGCGGCCCAACCTGCAGGAGCGCATCACGGCGGACGTCGCCGACACCCTCGAGGCGGTCCTCCAGCCGCGCGGGGTGATCGTGCAGATCGAGGCCGAGCACTTCTGCATGACCATGCGCGGGGTCCGCAAGCCCGGCGCGATGACCGTGACCTCGGCCGTCCGCGGTCTGATGCGCAGCGACGCCCGCACCCGAGCCGAGGCGATGATGATGATCGGCGGCCCGCGGGCCCCCTCCTACGGGTAGACGCGTTCTTCGCTAGCCTGCACCGGGATGAACCCCACCCCGCTCGTGCGCATCGTCGACGCCAGCCTGGGCGCCGACGCCCAGGTCAAGCTCGTGGTGAGCCGCGTGACGCAGCCCGAGAAGCTGCGCGCGGCATGGTCGGCGTCGGGCGCCACCATCGAGCGCATCGACGAGCGCATCCACGCCACGACCACCGTCGAGGCGCTGGCCCGCGCAGCCGGGCGTTCGCTGGACCGTGAGGAGGCCCGCGCGCTGGACCGGGCCCTGCGCGAGTCCGTCGCCGCGTGGGCCGGCGGCACACCCCCGCTGCGCGCCCGGGGCCGGGTGCTGCCCACGGACCGCCGTCCCCTCGTCATGGGCATCGTCAACGTGACCCCGGACTCCTTCGCCGACGGCGGCCTGTACCCCGACGGGCACCCCGGACGGGCCATCGACCACGCCCGTGCGCTGGTGGCAGCCGGCGCCGACGTCGTGGACGTCGGGGGCGAGAGCACCCGCCCCGGCGCGGTCGACGTCGACGCCGACGAGGAGCTGGTCCGCGTCCTGCCGGTCATCCGGGCGCTCGTCAGCGACGGGGTCTGCGTGTCGATCGACACGCGCAAGGCCGAGGTCGCCGCCGCGGCCCTGGCCGAGGGTGCGTCGATCGTCAACGACGTCGGCGCGGCCGACGACCTGGAGCTGCTGGCACGGACCGCCAAGGCCGGGGCCGTGTACGTCCTGATGCACACCCGGGGGACACCCGGGGACATGGCCGGACGCACCGACTACGACGACGTGGTCGCCGAGGTGTTCGAGTTCCTGGTCGACGCCATGGTCCGCTGCGAGGACGCCGGCATCAGCCGCGAGCAGATCGTGGTGGACCCGGGCATCGGCTTCGCCAAGACCGCCGAGCAGAGCCTGGCCCTGCTGCGCGCGGTCCGGCAGCTGCGCAGCCTGGGACGTCCCGTCCTGGTCGGTGCGTCACGCAAGAGCTTCCTGGAGTCCGCGTCGGGTCAGGCCGACCCCGAGGGCCGTCTTGCCGGCAGCCTTGCCGTGGCGTCGCTGGCAGCGGCGGACGGCGCGTCGTTCCTGCGCGTGCACGACGTGGCCGAGACGGTCCAGGCCGTCCGGACCGCACGGGCCATCGCCACCGGACGCACGGACTGGGAGCCCCTCAGCCGCTGACGCCCACCGCCGGGATCTCCTCGTCCGGCGCGGGCAGGGTCTCGGGCATGACGGTCGCGCGCTGCGACCGCGAGGTGACGGCCGCGCCGGCGATGACGAAGGCGGTGCCGACCAGCGCCAGCGGCGCGACCCGGTCGCCCTGCAGTGTGGTGCCCAGCACGATGGCGACGATCGGCACCAGGTAGATCGCGATGGACCCGCGGGCCACACCGACCCGGCCGGCGAGGGTGGCCATCAGCGCCAGGGCCAGGCCGGTGCCCAGGATGCCGAGCGCTGCGACCGCGACCAGGCTGGCGGGCTGGACCGGGGCCCCTCCCAGGCCCGCGGCGGCGAACGGCAGCGTGAAGACGGCGGCGACCGCCTGGGCGCGCAGCATCACCGGCAGGGTGCCGTAGCGGCGCTGCAGCGGGACCGCGATGTTCAGCGAGATGCCGTACAGGATCGTGGCCAGCACGATCAGGGCGGCGCCGCCGGTCGAGGATCCCTCGGTGTCCAGGGTGGGCAACGAGATCAGCAGGATGCCGGTGAACCCAGCGGCCAGGCCGACCAGGACGCCGCGCGGCGGCAGGCGGCGGGCCACGATCGTGGCGACCAGCGCCGCCCACAGGGGCACGCCACCGTTCAGCATGCCGGCCAGCGAGGAGTCGATGGACCGCTGGGCCAGGGGGAACAGCAGGAAGGGGATGCCCATCCAGGTCATGCCCAGCAGCACCAGACGTGGCCAGGTCCCCGGCTGCACCCGCCGTCGGGACGCCGGGACCAGCGCCAGCGCCGCCGTCCCCAGGAGGATCCGCAGGAACGCGATCTGCGCCGGGGTCAGGCTCTCCAGCCCGATCTCGATGAAGACGAAGGAGGACCCCCAGATCAGGGCCAGGGACGTCAGCAGCCCCCAGTCCCCGGGCGTGAAGGCGTCGAGCTCGCGGTCGGTCATGCGGACCACTGTGGCAGCCGTGGACCGGTCCACTCCCGTGCCAGTGACCTCCCCCCCTCCCTTGCGAGTGAC
>JBFKGB010000200.1:0-6796 GCA_041633535.1 Euzebya sp.
CTCATCCTCGTGACGCTGTACGTGTCCCTGTCGGTGACACGGGACGACCTGACGGGCGGCTACACGATCACCGCGTCCTTCGTCGACGCCAACGGCCTGCGGCCGGGCGACGTCGCACTGGTCGCCGGTCTGCCCGTCGGGCGGGTCCGCGCCATCGACATCGTCGAGGACCACGTGCAGGCACGAATCCAGATGGACGGCGGCGTCGAGCTGCCGGACACGACCCGGGCGGAGATCACCCTGCGGACGCTGGTCGGCAAGCGCGCGATCGCCTTCGACACGGGTGACAACTTCGAGGGCGGCATGCTGGGGGAGGGCGACGAGATCGGGCTGGACCGCACATCGGTCACCATCGACGTGCCCGAGCTGGCGGAGTCCGCCGACGCCCTGCTGGGCGAGATCGACTCCGAGGCCCTGAACCTGCTGCTGGTCACCGTCGCCGACGTCACCCGCGGCCAGCGCGAGCGCGTCGCGGAGCTGATCGACAACGGTGGCGACCTGACCGAGCTGGTCAACACCCAGGAGCAGCAGATCCGCACGCTGCTGCGCAACCTGTCACGCCTCAGCGCCACGCTGCAGTCCCGCGACGACGAGCTGATCAGCATCATCGACAACCTCGACGTCGCGATGGGCAACCTGGCGGCCCGCCGCGCAGACCTGCAGGCCCTGCTCGCAGAGACCCAGCGCACCGGAGCCGTCACCGCCGACTTCGTCCGGGACGTCCGGGAGGACCTCGACGCCATCCTGGACGAGCTGCACCTGGACCTCCAGATCGTGGCGCGTCATCAGGTCGACCTGGCCGAGGGCCTGGCCTTCGCCCCCGACGCGCTGATCGGGTTCAGCGACATCGCCTTCGCGACGGACCAGCCGGTCCCCTGGGGCCACGTCTTCGTGACCGCCGCCGGCCCGTTGAACGTCGACCTGCTGGTCGGCTGTGGCGGGTTGGTGGACCAGCAGATCGACGCGCTGCTCGGTCCCGACCCGCGCCCGTGCTCCGAGCAGCAGGGGGACAGCTTCCCCGACGACGTCGAGCCGGGTGGTGGCCCCCTGGGCGGCAGCCTGATCCCCGAGCTGCCGCCGATCCTCACCCGCGAGCCGGCACGCCTCCCGATCGACTTCGGCGCCCGCTCGCTGCTGAACGCCCTGCAGTCCGGAGGCTCCCAGTGACGCGCCCGCAATGGTCCCCCCTCGTGGCCCTCCTCCTCGTGATGGCGGTGTTGACCACGGCCTGCTCGACCCTGGCAGGCCAGACCGGCGACCAGCCGATGACCATCACGGCCACGTTCCCCCGCACGGCCAACCTGTTCGTGGGGTCCGAGGTCCGCGTGCTGGGCCTGCAGGTCGGTGAGATCACCGACATCACGGGCCTGGGCGACAGCGTCGAGGTCGAGATGCGGCTCGACGGCGACCGGGACTACCCCGCCGACGTCAGCGCCCGGCTGCAGCCCGTGTCGCTGCTGGGCGAGCGCTTCGCCCAGCTTGACCCGCCCTACACCGGGGGCCCGACCCTGCAGGACGGCGCGTCCATCCCGCTCAGCCGGACGAGCATCCCGGCCGAGGTCGACGAGGTCCTGCGGTCCTTCGAGAACTTCCTGGCCTCGCTCGACTCCGGGGCGCTCGCCGACCTCATCGACGTGCTGGCCGACACGCTGGACGGCAACGGCGCGGGGCTGAACGACCTGGTCGACTCCGGCGCGACGACCGTGCGGGTGCTGGCCGACGCCTCGGTGGACCTCAACGCCGTCGTGGACGAGCTCGCGACGCTGAACGAGACGCTGGCGACCCGCGAGGAGCGGATCGGCTCGACGCTGGTCAACACCTCACAGGTGCTGCGCAACCTGCAGGACGACCGCGAGCTGCTGATCGGGGCCCTGCAGGAGCTGACGCGGGCGACCGCCGAGCTGCGTCCCATCGTCTTCGAGCACGCCGACCCGCTGGTGCGTGACCTCGACACGCTGGCGACGACGCTGGCGACCGTGGACCGGAACCTCACCCGGCTGGGCGACACCTTCTTCGGTGCCCAGCGGCTGTTCAACTCCGCTGGCCGCGCGATCGAGTACGAGACCGCCCGCCTGCCCCTGGACAACGAGGCGCAGTACCTGGGCGGCCAGATCGCCGACCGACTGGAGCAGCGGATCATCGGGCTGTGCCTGCGGCTGGATCTGGCCGACTGCGACCAGGTCGGCGAGATCCTGGACCAGCTCCCCGACATCTGCGTCCCCGGGCTGTGCTCCACCCCTGGTGCCGACGGGCAGAACACCAGCTTCGCGATCGCGCTCGGCACGGTCCTGTCATCGCTGTCGCCGGAGTCCCAGGCCGTGGTGGCCGAGGAGATCCAGGCCCAGCAGGCGGCCGCCGCGGCCCAGCCCGACCCACCGACCGCCCCGGCCACCCTGCCGCAGGTCGACCCGCGGCTGGACGGTCGTGGCGGCGTGCCCGACGTGCCCGTCATCCCCGGCTTCGGGGGAGGAGACCGATGAGGCTGCACAGGATCCTCCCGGCCGTGCTGACCGTGCTGGCGCTGCTGCTGACCGGCTGCACGGGGGAGGAGCGGACCGAGGTCAACGCCACCTTCACCGACGTCGCCGACCTGACGACCAACGCGGCCGTCAAGCTGGCCGACGTCGCCATCGGCACCGTGACCGGCATCGACCTGGACGAGGACATGCAGGCCCGGGTGCAGATGACGGTGCAGCCTGACGTCCAGCTGCCGGCACGGATGAGCGCCCGGCTGCGCAAGACCAGCGTCCTGGGTGAGCGCTACATCGAGCTCGTACCCGTCGAGGGCGTCGGCGGCGAGTGGCGCTCGGGCGGCGACGTCGAGTCCACCGAGGTCGTGCCGGAGCTCGAGGAGGTCGTCGCGACCTCCACCGACCTCCTGATCGCGGTGTCCACCGACACGTTGGCCGGTGCCATCCGCTCCGGCGCCGAGGGCCTGGACGGCCGCGGGCAGACCCTCGGGCAGATCATCGACGACCTCGAGCTGGTCACCCGGACCTACAACGCCAACTCCGTGGACCTCGTGCGGCTGCTGGACGGCCTGGACCAGTTCCTGGACACCGTGGGCCCGCAAGCCGAGATGCACGGCCGGGCGCTGGGCGAGGCCGCCGAGTTCGTCCGCGTGCTGGCCGAGGAGGACGACAACCTGATCGACACGCTGACCAACCTGCGGGATCTGGCCGACACCGGGCGGGACATCATCGTGACCCACCGCAGCCGGATCGACGACTTCGTGGTCTACCTGGACGGCATCACCGAGGAGATCGTGCGGCCCGAGCGGCTGCCGGCGCTCGACGCCTTCTTCGTCAACCTCGCGCAGCACAACTTCGGCACCATCCGAGGCGTCAACGCCGAGCACGCCCAGGTCGTCCTGGACTTCATCGTCTGCGGCGTCAACGACGAGCCCGGCGACCCGGTGCGCGCCTGCGACGACCCGCCGCAGGGCCGCGAGCGCTTCGAACCCCGCCCGCCGCAGGACTTCAGGAGGACTCCGTGAAGTCACGCACCCTCGTCAACCTGGTCACGGTCATCATCGCCTCCGTGGTCCTGGTGCTGTTCGCCGTCACCCAGCTGCTGGCCAGCGCCATCCTCGACAACAACTACCCCCTGTACGTCGAGCTGAGCGACGCCGGCGGCCTGCTGGAGAACAAGCAGGTCACCTACCGCGGCATGGCGATCGGGGAGATCGAGGACGTCACCCTGTGCGGTGACGACACCGTCGTCGTGCCCGTGGAGTGCACCGACGAGGAGGCCGTCCTGGTCCACATGGGGATCAACAACGACGTGCAGGTGCCCAAGGGCGTCGACGTCGTCGTCCTGCGCCAGTCCGCCGTGGGCGAGCAGGCGCTGGACATCCGCCCCTACGTGGCCACCGGCCCGGCGACCACCTACTACGCCGAGGACGACATGGTCGTGCCCGGCTCGGTGGTGCTCCCGACCAAGCCGCAGAACCTCCTCGAGCTGGCCAACGACGTCTTCGCCCCGGTGGACGAGGAGTCCGCCGCCCGGCTCGTGTCCGAGCTGGCCGACGCCGTCGAGGGGCGCAGCCAGGACCTGCAGGCCATCCTGGTCGACTCCGCGACCCTGTCGGAGTCCGTCGGCGACAACGGCGCGGACTTCGACCGTCTGTTCGCCGCCAGCCGGGTGGTCAACGCATCGCTGGCCGAGAACCGCGACGCGCTGGCGTCGCTGCTGACGGACCTCGCCGACGGCGCCCAGCTGATCGGGGACATCCGCGGGGACATCGACGGCCTGCTGGACACCGCGCCGCCGGTGCTCGCGGTCACCACCAGCCTGCTGGAGCGCGGCGACGCCAACCTGTCGTGTGTGGTCCGCGACCTGGCGAACCTGAACGAGTTCATCAACATCCCCGAGAACTTCGCCAACGTCGAGGAGGGCATCCGGGTCAACGAGTTCTTCTTCGGCGCCTTCCGCCTGATCGGCCCGCGCAGCGCCCAGGGCGACCCGTGGCTGCGCGTGCACTTCATCAGCGAGCCGGCACCGCCCGCCGAGCTGTTCGTGCCCGAACGGCCCGTCCGACCGACCCTGCCCGGTGGTGCCTGCGACTCGGTGTTCGGCCCCGGTGCCGGCAGCGCCGTGCAGCCGTCCCACCAGCTGGTCGCCCCCGAGGGCGAGGTGATCCGCCCCGCCAACGACCGGCAGCGGTCCTTCACCCAGTTCGCCGCCGCGCCCTCCGCGCTGTCGGTGGCGGGCGGCGACGTGATCGCCGTCCAGCCGCCTGCGCCGCTCGCGGCGCAGGAGGGGACCGCCGCCGAGTCCCCGGTGGTGGCGCTCGTCGTCGGGATGGCCGTCGCGCTGATGCTGCTGACGATCCGGCTGGTGCGTCGCAGGGCCGACACCGTCGCGGGGGGGACCCGTGGCTGAGCGCTCGACGATGCCCGAGGACGGGACGGCCGCGGACCTGACCCCTGTGGACCTGACGCCTGCGGACACCCCTGCGACTGAGCAGCCGACGCCCGCCCCCACCCGGGGTGCCGAGGTCGGCGACGTCGTGCCGCGCAGCGCCCGGTCGCTGCTGTGGCAGGCGCGCATCGGCCTGGGCGTCGGCCTGCTGGGTCTGGCGCTGGCGGTGTTCTTCTACCTGGACACCACCGACCTGCGGTCCGCCGAGGCGACCCGTGCCGACGTGCTGGAGGCCGCCGAGATCATGGCGCTGCGGGTCACCACCTTCTCCGGCGAATCCATCGACGACTGGGTCGCCGACACCCAGAGCCTGGCGACCGGCGACTACGCCGACGAGGTCGCGACGTTGTTCGACGTGGAGATCCGCCAGGGGCTGGCCGACAACCAGGTGCAGTCCGTCGGGCAGGTGACGTCCAGCTTCGTGCAGGAGGTCGACGATGACCGCGCCATCGTCTTCGCCGTCCTGCGTCAGACCTTCACCTCCCTCAACCAGCCGCAGCCCATCTCCGACGAGCTGCGCATGGAGATCGGCCTGCAGCGCGTCGACGGTGAGTGGCTGACCAGCGAGGTGGCCGTCCTGGGCCCCTCCACGGTCAGCCCGGTGGCCGCGGACGACACCCCGGGGACGACCGACGTCCCCTCAGAAGGAGATGGCTAGCCCATGAGCGTGTACTCCCAGGTCGTTGTCGGCACCGACGGGTCGGTGACCGCACAGCGGGCCGTCCGACGTGCGGCCACCATCGCGGCGGGCCTCGACGCGCCGCTGCTGGTCGCCACGGCCTACACCCGTGCGCGCCCCGAGGACCTGGGCCCGCGGTCGCAGCGCGCCCACGAGCCAGGGATCGAGGCCAGCTTCGGCTTCGGCTACATCGGGGCCCAGGAGACCGCGCAGGAGGGCGCGTTCGTCGCCACCCGGGCGTTCCCGTCCCTGCGGGTCGACACGATCACCCCCCAGGGTGACCCTGCCGACACGCTGCTGGAGCTGGCCGACGACAAGGCGGACAGCCTGCTGGTCGTCGGCGGACAGGGGCTGGGCGCCTCCGGCATCTTCCTGCTGGGCAACGTGCCGAACAAGGTCGCCCACCACGCTGTCAGCGACACCCTCATCGTCCGCACGACGACCGACCGTCCCGAGGGCGCACCGCACAGCGTCCTGATCGGCAGCGACGGCTCGCCGACCGCCACCATCGCCCTGGACCAGGGGCTGGCGGTCGCGAAGGCCCTCCAGGCCGACGTGACGATCGTCGCGGTCGGTCGCAAGGACTGGGCCACCGACGTGCTGGCCGAGGGCGCGGCACGGGCCTCGGCGGCCGGCGTGACGGCGACGACCGAGCACCACGAGGGCGACCCCGCAGCGGTGCTCGTCGAGCGTGCGGCCGCCCATGACATGCTCGTGCTGGGCAACCGCGGGATGACCGGTGTGCGACGCTTCCTGCTGGGCAGCGTGCCGAACAAGGTCTCCCACCACGTCGTGACCGACCTGCTGATCGTCAAGACGACCTGATCTCCACCCCACACCCAAGGATCGAGCGAGCCGATGGCTGACGCAGACCCCTCCCAGACCGTCCCCCTCCCTCCCGCGCAGGGTCAGCCGGCGCGTGCCTCGATCCGGCCGGACGGGGCGCAGGTCGCGCCACGTCCGACGACGCCGCAGGGCGGCGGGGTGGCCACGCAGGCACCGCCGGCCCCCGCACCGCCGGTGCCCTTCCCGACCGCCTCGGCACAGGTCGTCGCCGAGCCCGCGCCCCCCGCGGAGCAGCCGGGCCTGCGGGTGCAGCCGGGCAACAACATGGAGGCCCCGCCCCGCCCACCCGGCGGGTTCCCCACCCCCGAGGGCTGGCTGCCGTGCCCCAAGGGTGCCGACCCCGAGGAG
>JBFKGB010000201.1:0-6775 GCA_041633535.1 Euzebya sp.
CACCCCCTCCCCTGCCCCTGGGGCGTATGTGTAGTGGCGGGTACGCATCAGCCCCAGGGCCTCGGGAGGGGGTGTGGGCAGGGGCCGCTGCGACTCAGGCGAGGGACCGGGACCGGACCCGGTCCATGAAGGCCACGGTCGCCACGTGCGGGAAGGTCACGGCAGCCGTCACCTTCAACGCCACCGCCGTCAGGGCAGCCGGGTCCGCGCCGTCCAGGGACACCACCAGCGCGACCAGCGCGATCGCGGCGATGGACGTCGGCACCACGGCGTCCCGACCGAACCTGCGGACGGCGGCGGCGGTCCCGTCGGTGGCGGCGACGTCGGCCCACGGCGACTCGCTGCAGACCATCCGGGCGACGTGGCGCAGGGAGTGCCACAGGCCGAAGTAGATCCCGAAGGCCCACAGCGGCGGCACCAGGACCACAAGGCCGGTGAGCATCGCCAGGTCACCCACGGCTGCCCACCGTCCGGCCCGCACCTCGGTCGCCGCTGCAAGCAGGACGACGCCGACCAGACCCGCGGCGACGACCTGCACGACGTCAGGCTGCAGCAGCCGGGTCACGACCGGATGGATGGCGGCCGCCAGCGGCGCGAGCAGCTGTGGGTCGGTCACCATCAGGCCGCCCACGGGCAGCGCCCCGGCTGCGACGGCGAACAGCAGCGAGGGTCGTGGACCGATCATCGCCAGGTACTCGCGGTCGGCCGCGCCGAAGTGCCAGACCGACACCACCAGGAACAGCGCCCACATCGGCAGTGGCAACGCCCCCATGGCCAGGAACGTGCCCACGGCCGCGCCGGCGTAGCCGACGGTGCCCAGGGCCAGCCCCCGCACGCCCTGCACCCGGCGCATCAACGACAGGTGGTCGACGGCGCCATGGGGCAGCCCGACCAGCAGCGCCAGCCCCAGCGGTGCCAGCACGGTGGCCGGCAGCATCCCGGCGACCGCCAGGGCCATCGCCAGACCTGCCAGGACGACCGTCAGCCTGCGCGCGACACCCAGCGTGGACGTGACCACCGGTGTGGACGCGGCAGGGAGCAGCAGGCCGACCATGCGCTGACCGTTGCCCGACAGGGCGCCCTCGACACCTCGATGGCGCTGAGGGCGCCAAGTCCATCGGCGGCCGGGTCAGCGTCGGCTGAGGTCCAGCTCGTGGTGCAGCTGGATCATCGCGACCAGGCAGTTGGTGGTGGTGAGGACGCCGACCAGACGGCCCGCAGCGTCCACGACGGGGACCGCGTTGATCTGGTTGGACAGCAGGACCTTCCCCGCCTCGATCATGCCCAGGTCGGGTGTGACGGTCAGCGGGTCGGGGGTCATGACCTCGCCCACCTGCAGGTCCTCACGGTCGCGCAGGTCGCGGTCGCTGAGGATGCCGACCAGGCGTCCGTCCTCGACGACCGGCAGGTGGTGGGACTCGATGGCGGCCATCCGCTCCCACGCGGCCTCGACCGTCTCGTCGACCGGCACCGCGACGGGGTCAGGGGTCATGAAGTGCTGGACCTGCATGGCGTCTCCTTCGTGGTTGATGCACCAAGCGTCCCCTGCACCTGCCGTCGGGGTGAAGGTCGAGGGTCCCGCAACCACAGGACGGATGGCCCGGTCCGCGTCAGGCCAGCTCCTGGATCAGCGACTGGAGCACGCGGAACCCGGCGGTCATCTTGGCGAAGAAGGACTCGGCGTGCGGGACCAGGGTGAAGCGCGGGTGCTGCTCCCACAGGACCTGCAGCCTGGCGTCCAGGGCGACGGCCTGCTGCTGGCTCTCCGTTCGGTAGGCGTTCTCGCTCTCGAACCCGTGACCGCCAAGCGCCGCGCTCTGGAAGAAGATCACGGCGTCGTAGCGATCGAGCTCGCCGGCGTGGCTGCTGCCGACGCTGCCGAAGAAGTCCCCGGGCCCGTCAGGCCAGTACGCGCCCCCGTCGACCGTGCCCCGGTCGCACAGCAGCACCCGCTCGGGGTACTGCGCGGCCTGCACGTCCTCGAGGTTGCGCTGCACGTGGTAGATCGCCTGCTGCAGGCTGCGGCCGCCCTCCGGCCCGTCCGGGCGGGGGAACCCCCCGCCGAACAGCAGCGTCGCGGCCTCGGGCACGATCACGATCCGGTCGCCGATCTCGCGTCGCAGCAGGTCGGCCGCGGTGGTCTTCCCGCCGCCGGGCCCTCCGGTCAGGACGACCCGGTACGGGGTCCGGTCGCGTAGCAGCGGGACCGCGTTCACGGCGCACCGTCGATCCGCACCCGCTCGAGGTGGCGGGGGACCACCGCCTGCCACCCGAGCTGTGACTCGATGGCGTCACGCAGGGCGTTGGCGCCGGGCTTCTCACCGTGCGCCAGGTACACCGTCTGCGGTGCCGGCCTGGCCGCACCGACCCAGGCCAGCAGCTCGTCGTGGTCGGCGTGCACCGAGAAGGAGCGCAGGTTCAGGACCTCGGCCCGCACGCTGACGTAGCTGCCCAGCATCTTGACCTGGGAGGGGCCGTCGGCCAGCAGCCGACCGCGGGTCCCGGCGGCCTGGAAGCCCACCAGCACCACCGTGCTGCGCGCGTCGGGCAGCAGCCGGGCCAGATGGTGCAGCACCCGGCCACCCGTCGCCATCCCCGAGGCGGAGATGATGATGCACGGCCTGCGGGCGTGGGCCAGCGCCATCGAGCCCTCGACGTCACGGACCTCGTGCAGGTCGCCGGTGTCGAAGGGGTCCGCCTTGCCACGCAGCTCGGTGCGGACGTCGGGCGAACCCTCCCCGATCGCGCTGCGGTACACGCCGAGGGCGCGCAGGGCCATCGGGCTGTCGGCGTGGATGGGCATGCGTGGGATCCGTCCGGCCTCCATCAGCTGCCGGAGGTGGTACAGCACGACCTCGGTGCGGTCCACGGCGAACGCCGGGATCAGCACCACCCCGCCACGTGCCGCGGTGCGCCGGACCGCGTCGGCGAGGTCCTCCAGCGCACGGTCGTCGTCGTGGCGACGCCCGCCGTAGGTGGACTCCATGACGACGACGTCGGCCCGGTCGGGCGGTGCCGGCGGCACCAGCAGCGGATGCCACGGCCGGCCCAGGTCGCCGCTGAACAGGACGCGTCGGCCGGCGTCCACGAGGTCGACGGTGGCCGTCGCCGAACCCAGGATGTGACCGGCGGGTCGGAGGGTGACGGTGATGTCCTCGCGGACGGCGACCGGCTGGTCGAAGGGTGTGGGTTGCAGCAGACGCAGCGCCGCCCGGGCGTCGGTCTCGGTGTACAGCGGCAGGGCAGGGTCGTGCTTGGAGTAGCCGATCCGGTTGGCGAAGCGCGCCTCCTCCTCCTGCAGGTGCCCGCTGTCGGGCAGCACGATGCGGACCAGGTCGGCGGTCCCCGGCGTGCACAGGACCGGACCACGGAACCCGTCGACGTACAGGCGGGGCAGGTACCCGACGTGGTCCACGTGGGCATGGGTCAGCACGACCGCGTCGATGCTGGACGCGTCGACGGGGAACGCCTCCCAGTTGCGCAGCCGGTGCGTCTTGAGGCCCTGGAACAGCCCGCAGTCCACCAGGACCCTGGACCGTGCGGTCTCGATCAGGAAGCGGCTGCCGGTCACGGTGCCGGCCGCCCCCAGGAAGCTCAGGATCGGGACGTCGGGCCTGCGGGCGCTCATCGTCCGCCACCGGCCACCGGCGACTCGAACCCTGGTGGCTTGACGGCGACCACCGAGCACGCCACGTCCTCGAGGACCCGCTCGGCGGTGTTGCCGATCACGGCCCCGCGCATCCCCGCACGGGCGACGGTGCCCATGACGAGGACGGTCACCCCCTGGTCGGTCACCATCTGGGGGACGACGTCCTCGGGCCTGCCCTTCACCAGGTGGACCTGCCACGGTCGGTCGGCGACCCCCGCGGTCCGCAGCATGGCGTCCACGGCCTGCAGGTGGGACGCGCGCTCCTGCTCGACCAGCGCGTCGACGTCCTCGGGTCGGCTCCGCAGGTACGGCGAGAACCGCATCGTCGACTCGCCGTAGAGCTCCCATGCGTGCACCAGGTGCAGCTCGGCACCCTCGGTCCCGGCGAGGGAGGATGCGAGCTCCAGGATCGTGGTGTTCAGCGCCGCCTCGTCCGGGTCGGGGTTGACGGCCGCCAGCACGCGCGGTGGGTCGTCGGTACCGGGTCGCATCACCCAGACGGGACAGGGGCACAGCCGCAGCAGCCGACGGACGGTCGGGTCGTGTGGCTCGTCGTGGACCACCACCACCAGGTCGTGCCCGGCCTCGCGCACGCGGTCGATGATCGTCGGGGAGGGGTCCCCCTGCCTGATCTGCACCTCGGTGGGGGCATGACCGGTGGCTGCAGCGCACCGGGTCAGCGACGCCGTCAGCGCCACGCGCTCGGCCTCCAGCACTGCGGTGGCGTGCTCGTGTCGCCCGTGTACCCCTGATGGTGGGTCGGCGACGACGCCCAGGACCGTCAGGGCCGCGCCGTTGTGCCGGACGAGGTCCCCGACGCGTCGCGCAGCGTCGTCGTCGGCATCGGTGCCGGAGGGGTGGAGGAGGATGTTCTTGAAGCGGTGCACCGCGCGTCCTGTCGTCGGGCCGTGGTCCCCTCCATCCTCGGAGTGACCCGTGCTGCCGGACAGGGGCGAAGGTCCCGGGACCATCGCCCCTGACGTCTGAACGCCGGTTCAGTCATGATGGAGGACAGCCCCCGATGACTGGACCCCTCCATGTCCGACCCTGCAACGCCTGACCTCGTCACCACCGCGGCGGTTGCCGCCGCACGATCAGGGACCGAGCCCGAGCTGATGGACGCCGTCCTCCCGGCGCTGCGGCGACGGTCCGCCAGCCAGGGGGTGGCCGTCATCAGCCGCCCCGGCCGCGTGGTGGTCCGGCACGGCCACGACGGCATCGACCCGCCGGTGGAGATGCTGCCGGTCCTGCGCCCGGGACCCGTCCGCGACGCGGACCTGCCTGAGGGGTGGCCGTCCACGGCCGAGGTCGTCCTGCACCCGCTGCCGACCAGCGGGGCGTGGGCGGTCCTGGTCGGGCCCCACACCGACACGCCCCACACCGGCACGGCGGACGTCGAGGTGCTGCTGGCGCTGCTGGACGGCAACCTCGCCCGGATCGATGCGCGGACACGGCTGACGGACCTGACCCAGCGGGTCGACAACGCCCAGATGCTGGCGCAGATGGGTGACTACGACTGGCACATCGCCACGGACGTCAACACCTGGTCGGACCAGCTGTACCGCATCTACGGGTACGAGCCGCAGTCCTTCAACGCCTCCTACGAGCGCTTCATCTCCCTCATCCACCCCGACGACCGCGAGCGCATCCAGGAGGTCCACCAGGGCGCCTACGCGACGGGTGGCGGCTACCAGATGGTCGAGCGGATCGTCCGGCCCGACGGCGAGGTGCGGTACCTGGCATCCAACGGTGAGGTCGTCACCGACGACGACGGCACCCCGGTGCGCATGCGCGGGACCTGCATCGACATCACGCCGACGGTCGTGGCCGAGCGGGAGCGCGAGCTGAGCACCGCACGGTTCGAGAGCCTGGTCGAGTCCTCCCCCGACGCCATGATGCTGCTGGCCGAGGACGGTGCGGTCATCCAGGCCAACAGCCGCACCGGTCTGCTGCTGGGGACCGAGCCGGTGGGCCGACACCTCTCCGACGTGCTGGGGACGGCATGGGCAGACGTGATGGCCTTCGACCACACGTCCGCGACGCCACAGGTGGTCCAGGTCGACGGGGCGGACGGCACGCCCTTGTCACTGGACGTCTCGCTGACCCGGCTCTCGGGTCGCGGCCAGGACGGCGAGGACCAGGCGCGGTTCGCGCTGTTCCTGCGGGACGCCCGGCCACGGCTGGACAGCGAGGCGTTGACGCTGAAGCTGCGCGAGGCCGAGGTCAGCAGGAAGCAGGCGCTGGAGATCAACGACAACGTCGTGCAGGGCATCACGTCTGGGCTGTACGCCCTGGACCAGGACAACCCACGTGCGGCGACGGTGTACCTGCAGCGGACGCTGTCGGCGGCGCGGCAGATGATGCACGACCTGCTGGCCCCGCTGGACGGCGCGGACCTGGAGCCAGGGGACCTGGTCAGGCTGGAGCCCTCCGGTGCGGCGCGGACGACGACGGACGCGGACTGGGCTGCTGCCCCTCCACCGGTCGACGATGCCGGCCCGGACGTCCGGCGGGTGCTGCTGGCCGACGACTCGGCGGACGTGCGGCTGCTGCTGAACTGCATGCTGCAGACCATGTCCGGCTACGAGGTGGCCGGTGAGGCCGCGGACGGGGTCGAGGCGGTCGAGATGGCCGGGGCGCTGCGCCCCGACCTGGTGCTGCTGGACCTGGCGATGCCCCGCATGGACGGGCTGCAGGCCATCCCCCTGATCCGTGAGGTCGTGCCCGGCGCGCGCATCATCGTGCTGTCCGGCTTCGACGGGGAGCTGATGGGCGGCAAGGCCGTCGCTGCCGGTGCCGACGGCTACGTCGAGAAGGGGCATGCCATGGGCGACCTGCAGGCCGCGATCGAGGGGATCGTCGGGCCGGTCGGCGCAGCGGGACAGGCAGGGTGAGCGGAGGTCTGACCCCCTGCGGTCCGGCGTCGGGGACGACCGTGTGATGTCTGCAGGGCCTTCGCCGTCGGCACCGCGATCTCCTACCGCCCGTCGGTGCCATCAGCCTGTGGGGTGGTGGCCGCACCGGGACTAGGGTGAGGGGTGCAGCCGAACGACACGGGAGGCTCGTGACCTTCAACTCCATCGAGTTCGTGCTGTTCCTGGCGTTCGTGCTGGGGCTGCACTGGAC
>JBFKGB010000202.1:0-6730 GCA_041633535.1 Euzebya sp.
CCGGCGCCTGCTGCTGCACAGGCTCCGGCGCCTGCTGCTGCACAGGCTCCGGCGCCTGCTGCACAGGGTCGGGGACAGGCGTCGGCTCGGGGGTCGTCGCCTCGGGGGGCGCGGGTGCCTGCGCCGCCGGGGGTGGTGCGGCAGGAGGGGCGGGGCTGCTGGCCGGTGGTGCAGCGGGCACCACCGTGGAGGGCGCGTCCAGGCCGGCGACCGGCAGGATCGTCGCCCCACCACCCGGGATGATGCCGCCGTCGAAGCGGTACCGGGTGTCGACGGGGCCCATCTCTGCCCCGTCGGCCAGGAGCGTCAGCGAGCTGAAGCCGTCCTCGACGATCCGGTCGACCCAGGTCGAGGCGTCGTAGCCCGACAGGGTCAGGGTCATGTCGTCCTGCTCGACGTGCAGCGCCACACCCTGGTGCAGGATCACCGCCCACCCGCGCTCGTTCGGCGCGCAGGCCCCGAAGGAGGGGACGTCGTCGGGCTCGGCCTGGCTCAGCAGGCCCACCATCCGACGGGCCATCGTCCGGCCGGGTGTCGCGGCGTCCGCGCAGGCCGCCTCGAAGGCCTCCAGCAGGGCGGTGCGGACCTCGTCGCTGCCCCCGTCCAGCATGACGAGCAGCCCGACGCCGGACCTCGCCACGATCCCCGCGCCGGGCCGTACGGCGACATGCACCGCTGACGTCACACTGCTCATGCCTTGATCGCCTCCACGATGTCGTCCAGGTCCTCGGCGAGCCCGAGGGCCGTGCCGTAGCGCTCCATGCGGTCGGGTGCCAGGCAGCGGCCCAGGACGGCCTGGACCTCCTCGGGCACCGAGTCCGCGATCGTCGGTGTGGCCGTCATGATGTGGCGCAGCACGGCGATCAGACCGGCGTCGCGCGGCACCTCGGCGAACACGCCCAGCCCGGTCAGGGACCACTGCAGCGTCGCGCCCAGCGACCAGACGTCCGACGCACGCGCCGAGGTCTCGCCACGGACCAGGCCGGGCTCCATCGTCTCGAGCGCCCCGACCCCGACCCCGGTGACGGTCTGGCCGGGCGAGACGACGTGCGCCAGACCGACGTCGGCGAGCACCCCGCCCCCGTCGGTCAGGAACACGTTGGCGGGCTTGATCTCTCGGTGCACCAGGCCGGCCTCGTGCAGCGCGTGGGCGCCGCGGGCGGCGTCGGCCATCACCGCCAGCACGTGGTCCTTGGCCATGAACTGCGCGCGGGCCGCCAGGGAACCCTCCGGGTACAGCGCCATCGCCATGTACAGCCGTTCGCCGTGACGGCCCACGTCGTACAGCGGCGCCAGCTGTGCACAGCCGTTGGCCGCCGCGGCGTAGACCCTGACCTCGTCCACGACCCGCTCGAACTCAGCGGTGTCGGTGGCACGGTCGAACAGCTTCAGCGCGACCGGCACCGGTCCCAGGCCCAGGCGTTCGGGCGGCATCGCCCGGTGCACCTGTCCGTGGCTCCCGTTGCCGAGGGGCTCAAGGATCTCGTAGTCCGCGATGCGGGTCATGCGCGCTCCTGTCCTCGCCGCGGTGCGCGACGTCCTCCCGTTACCGCCGTCCGGCGGCGCCGGACGGGCACCCTACACAAAGCGACCACCCTCGAAGCGCCACCGCAGGAAGAAGATCCGGTGCGGCCCGTTGATCCACGTCCACGTGACGAGGACCGTGGTGATGAAGTGCACCAGGAAGGCCGCCGTCGGCACGCCCCCCGCCGTCGTCAGCCCACCGAACGCCGGGTTGACGATCAGGAAGGCGACGATGCCCTCGGGGACGTACTGCAGCATGCCGTACAGGATCGGCCAGTCCTTCTCCCAGCGGCGCTGCTGCAGCGCGTGCCACAGCAGCTCCCACAGGATGCCGACCGCCGCGACCCACCCCAGCACCTGCAGGGCGTTGACCAGGACCACGCCGTAGCTGGCCGTCATCGAGGCGTCCGACCCGTCGACCAGGGGGACCAGCAGTGGCGTGACCACGAGGGTCCACAGGGGGGCGATGATCAGCAGCAGGAACAGCTTGCTCTGGATGCGACCGTTCAGCGTCGGTGTCATGGGGCCTCCCTCAGATCTGTGCGTTGCGGACCCACTTCAGCCAGTGGCTGAAGCTGCGGCCCGGGCCGATGGTCTTGCAGAACCCCGTGCTGGCGAGATCCAGGTAGATCTGCTGCGCGGTGTACTGCAGCCCCAGGAAGGAGTCGACACCGCCGTAGTAGGCACCCGCCGTGGCGGCGCCACCGGCGTACAGCTTCCCTGGTGCCGACTGTGCGCCCCGGACCTCGAAGTTCCGCTCGCAGTCCAGACGACCGTTGACGTTCTCGCCGGCCCCGCCGTGCTCCAGCAGGTCGGCCAGGACCCGGTGGTCCTGCGGCTTCCCGACCAGACCGGTGCAGTCGATGATGTACCGCGCGGGGATCTCGGTCAGCGAGCCGTCGCGTCCCTTGATCGTCGACACGACGGAGTCGCCGTCGCTGCCGGGCACGACCTTCTCGACCTCGCCGACGTGCTGGCGGTAGAAGCCCTGTGAGAGCCCGCGGTCGATCTGCTCGCGCCAGTCCGCCCGGCGGGGCGTGTGCGCGCCACCGCCGATGTAGTCCAGGAAGTCCTTGCGCTCCTGCCCCTCGAGCTCGAGCAGCTTGAAGCGGTGCTGGCCACCCCAGGAGGCCTTGGTGACGTTGAAGCCCTGGTAGGCCCAGCCGTGACGCACCTCCTGCTTGCCACCACCCCACTTCTTGTCGTACTTGGGCTCGGTGCGGTAGGTGCGGAACAGGTGCATCACCAGCGTCTGGGCGCCGTGCTTGTCCCGGTCGTCGACCAGTCGCTGGAGGATCCTGCTGGCCACGATCCCCGCCCCACGGACCAGCACCACGCCCGGCCGACGACGCAGGTCCTCGTAGACGTGCTCGTGCGGCTCGTAGGCGTTCACGACCCGACGGAAGTCCTGGTAGGTCTCGCGGTACTCCTGCAGGTCCTTCAGGTAGCGCAGGCCCGGGTAGCCGACGCTCAGGTGCGCCCACGTCGATCGGTAGGCGATCCGCTTGGTGCGGGAGGTGCCGGTCGGCGGCGTCAGTATCGTGAAGTAGCCGCCCCCCTGACGACGGCGCACCATCCGCACCTGCCCCTTGGCGAGCATGTCGCTCCACCCCATGCGGCCCATCTCCTTCTCCATGGAGCTGAACACGTCACCGGCGCGGGGGGTGTAGAAGTCGGCCAGGACCGGCTCGACGAAGACGTTCCACCACGGCTTCAGCGACTTCTCGTTCCACCCCTCACGGATCGCGTAGCCGGGGAAGCCCCAGATGTTGTCCGGCGTGGCCGCGGAGTCCGACCGCAGGCGCTCCCGCACGGGGATCTGGGAGTTGTTGCACAGGAACGCGTAGGTCTGGAACGGCTTGTCGATGTTGGTGAGGACCTTGATCTGGTCCTTCGGCACCCCGGCGATCCGCAGGTAGTTCACCATCACGAAGGAGCCGATGCCGCCCCCGACGCTGACGAACGGGACGTCGATGACCGGGATGCCGGCGTCGGCCACCATCTGGTCGGTCCACCAGTCCGTCTGGATCATGGCGTCCGTCAGGTCGCCGCCGCCCGGTCCCGTCTGGACGGGCTGTCCGCTGGCCGGGTTGAACGTGATCGTCTCGCTGGGATCAACCATCGCTGGGCACCTTCCTCACGTGTCGGCACGTCCTCGACGTGACGCCTTCGCCGCCTGTTGGAGCCACCATCCGCTGTCCCCTCTCCGTGCCTGTGCACCGCCGTCAAGTGTCCTGATGAACACCGTTCGTGTGGGTACGTCCCTGACCATAGAACTGATACGTCCGTGGTCAAGGCCGAACGGCTCATGTGGACCCATGCCGATCACACGCCCGTCCGCACCGGCGCGGGCCGGTTGAAGCGGTCGAACAGCGGCCCCGTCATCCCCGTGGTGATCAGGGCCATCGTGACCGCGGCGACGTTCATGATTGGGCTGATCACGCCGGCCTGCAGGCCCACGAGCCCGACGACGAGGGGCAGCAGGCCCCGACAGTTCATCAGGATCCCCAGCAGGTTCCCCTCGTTCCAGGTCAGCCCCGACATGCGACCGAGCACCGCGCCGGCCCCCCACTTCCCCACGACGCAGGCGACCACGAACAGCACGATCCCCGGGACCGCCCCGACGGTCAGCTGGGTGAAGTCGGCGTTCAGCCCCGCGAAGGCCAGGAAGACCGGCAGCAGGACCGTCACGACGGTGTCGAACAGCTCGGTGGTCATGTCACGGACCATCCCGGGGTTGGCCGGCATGGCCAGCCCGGCCATGAAGCCGCCGACGATCACGTTGATGCCCAGGATGTGGGCGATCCAGCCCGATGCGAAGACCATCACCAGCGTCCAGGCGAACATCGCATGGGTCAGCGTCTGGCCCGCCCCGGACGGCGAGAACTCGTCCACACCCGACCAGGTCATCTTCGCCGACGTGATGCCGCGGTCCAGTGCCCGGGCGGCGTACGGCTGCCCCAGCATCCGGGCCATCAACGGCCGGACCACCATCATCATGACCGCCAGGTACACGACGGCCGCCACCGCCTTGGCGACCAGGCCCGAGGTCGGCGCACCGGTCGACACGCCGGCAGCGATCGCGACCAGCACGAACATCAGGACGGTCACGACGGCGGCGGAGGCGATGCCCACGATCCCCAGTGGGGATGTCGCCATGCCCTTCTCCTGCAGGATGCGCACCATCACGGGCAGGGCGGTGATGGAGATGAAGGCGCCGATGAACAGGCCGAAGCCGAGGGACGACACGGTCGTGGTGTCCGCCACGAAGGTCTCGCCGTACAGCAGCGGTGCGATCCCCAGCCCGATCAGCAGGGGGATGACGACGACCCCGCCGGCGACGGTGGCGACCTGCACCCCCTTGCCCTTCAGCTGGTCCAGGTCGAGCTCCAGACCGACCAGGAACATGAACAGCAGCAGCGCCAGCTGACCGATCCCGTTCAGGACCGCCCGCGACTGCGGCGGGAACAGACAGGTCGTCAGCGACGCCTGGATGGTCGTGTTGGCCAGCGCCTGCTCGCACAGCAGCGGCATCGGGATGCCGAACAGGTTGGCGGACAGGTCCGGCCGCAGGGCCAGCAGCTTCGGGCCCAGGACGCTGGGGCCCAGCACGACGCCGGCGATGATCTCACCCACGACCGCGGGCTGCCCGATCCGGCGGGCCGCCGAGCCGAAGAACCGCGCGGCGACCAGGATGATGACAAGGTCGAACAGGACGAACCCGATTACCTGTGATCCGCTGAGCATGGCGACCCCTCAGTCTGTGAATGCCGCGGTGGGATGGCGGTACGTTAACACCGGAGGCCACGGTGGATGTGTCATATTCGTGACAGAGCGTGGACGGGACCAGGGCGGAGGTTCACGGTGGCGGACGGTCGGGTCGGGCGGGCACGACGAGGCCGTGTCGGGGGGCTGCTGGTCGGGCTGCTGCTCGTCGCGGGGCTGGCGGTCGGCACCGACGGTCACGCAGAGGCCGGGCACCACGGGGACAGCCGGTTCACCACCCATGGCGCCGGGTTCCCACCGCAGCCCGCCGGTGCCTCCGGCGCACGGTCCGTGCCGGTGGCGGCGTTCGCCGGGGCGTCGACCGACGACGCATCGACGGTGTCCAGGGCACGCCGGGACCCGCGGGTCGCGGCGGCGCTGGCCGGCCGTGCCGAGATGGTCGGGGTCGAGGTGATGGACGCCAAGTCGGTGCGCCCCGGGGCCCGACGTGTCTCGTTCTACGGCTACGACAGCGACAGGACCGTGACCGCGGTGGTGGACGGCGGCTCCGTCGTCGAGGTCGTCCGGACCCCGGCCGAGCAGTGGCAGCCGCCGCTGACGCCCGCCGAGGTCGACCGGGCGGTCGACATCGCCCGGGCCGGCTGGCGGGCGGCGGGCCGGGACGAGGTCGACGCGTTGCGCGGCTTCACGCTGCTGTCAGCCCGTCCCGGCGGCGGTTGGTTCCCCTCACGCATCGCCTACGTGAGCTTCCACGCCCACATCGACGCCCGCCCGCAGCTGGTCTCGTGGGTGGACCTGTCGGAGGGGACGGTCGTGCGCAGCCGCCGCGAGGCCCCGGGCCGCTCGCCCTCGGGCCCCAGCCACTTCGACCAGCAGCCGGTGTCGACCGACGTGCCACGGTCGGGCACGGTGACGTGGGAGGGGTGGACGTTCGGCTACGAGGTCAGCGGACGCATGGACGGGGTGTCGCTGCTCGACGTCAGGCGACAGGACGTCATGGTCCTGGCCCGTGCCAGCCTCCCGTCGATGACGGTGTTCTACGACGACGACGCGTGCGGTCCGTTCGTGGACCGGCTGGGCGGCGAGCTGACACCCGTGGAGTGGGCCGACGACGCCGAGGTGGTCCTGCGCGAGATCACCGTCGACGGGCGGCCGTGGCTCGAGCTCGGGATCCTCGACACCCTCGGGGAGTACGTGCTGTACCAGGTCTTCTACCTCAGCGCCGACGGTCGCCTGGACGCCCACATGTTCGCCAAGGGTCTGCAGTGCAACGTCGACCACGTCCACTACCCCTTCTGGCGCTTCGACATCGACGTCGCAGGTGCGGGCGGGGACCGTGTGCTCCGTCGGTCCGGGGAGGGTGTGACCGAGCAGACCACCGAGTTCGGCGCGGACGACGCCGACGGCGTCAGCTGGCAGGTGCGTGATCGGGCGACCGGGCACCGTGTCGACATGACGTTCGACGACGGCACCTGGAACG
>JBFKGB010000203.1:0-6694 GCA_041633535.1 Euzebya sp.
CCGGTCGCTCGTGCCGGTCTCGACGGCGTCGCGCGCAACCGCGCCCTGGTCGTCCCCGGCGTGGGCAACAAGGCCGGCGCCGCGGTGTCGACGCTGCTGCCCAACGCGGTCACGCGCCGCCTCGCGGGCGAGATCGTCCGGCGGTTCTGACCGTGGCGCGCTGGACCCGCGCCCTGGTCACCGGCGCCTCCCGGGGCATCGGTGCGGCCACGGCCACGACGCTGGCGGCACGCGGGTTCGACGTCGCCGTCGCCGCCCGGACCGTCCCTGACCTCGAGACGGTCGCCGCCGCCTGCGCCGAGCACGGTGCCCGCACCCTGGTGGTCCCCACCGACGTTATGGAGGAGACCCAGGTCCGGGCCGCGGTCACCCGGACCGCCGAGGAGCTCGGCGGTCTGGACGTGCTGGTCAACAACGCCGGCTGGAACAGCTTCATGGCGCCGCTGGTCGACATGCGGCCGTCGGGGTGGGAGAAGGGCCTGACCCTCAACCTCAGCCAGGCGTTCTGGGCCATGCAGGAGGCCGGGCGCATCATGCTGGCGCAGGGCCGTGGCGCCGTCGTCAACGTCAGCTCGCTGGCAGGTGTCGGCACCTCCCCCGGGATGGTGCACTACGGCGCCGCCAAGGCGGCGTTGATCAACCTGACCAAGAACGCCGCCGTGGAGTGGGGCAGCCGCGGGGTGCGCGTCAACGCCGTCGCACCGGGCTGGGTCCGCACCGACATCAACAGCTTCGCCTGGTCCGACGACGCGACCGCGAAGGCGTTCGTCGAGCGTGCACCGCTGGCCCGCTGGGGGGAACCGCAGGAGATCGCCGAGGCGATCGCCTTCCTCGCCACCGACGCCTCCTCCTACATGACCGGTCAGACCCTGGTCATCGACGGCGGCCTGAGCCTGGGCAGCGCCTGACCCACCGTGGTGGCCGGGATGCCGTGACCGCGGCAGGCTGGCCCCGCCCCTCTTCCCCCTGATCATCCACCCCTAGACGAGGACGACCCCCACGTGAGCGGTAGCCAGCACAAGAAGCAGGAGAAGGCACGCCGGAAGGCCGAGCGCGACAAGGCCCGGGCCGAGGAGCGACGCCGCAACGTCATGACCGGCATCATCGCCGGCGTCATCCTGCTGCTCGGCGCGCTGCTCGTCGTGCTGAGCCTCGACGACGGCGACGTGGACCTCGAGGCGCTGGCCAGCGAGGCCGCCGCATCGGCCGAGGCCGCCGCCAGCGAGGGTGCCTCCGAGGAGCCCGCCGACGCCCCGACCGAGGCCGTGCCCGACGACCCCGAGGCCGAGGCCGGCGTGCCCGTCGACTCCGGCCTGGAGCCGGTCATCGACGACCGCCCGGTCGCCTGTGACGCCGAGGAGCCCGCGAACGCCGGCGACACCCGTCCCCAGTTCCCGGGTGGCCCGGCCGACGTCCTCGAGGAGGGTGTCAGCTACACCGCCACCATCGAGACCTCCTGTGGGACCGTGACCATGGAGCTGCTGCCCGAGGCGGCGCCCCTGACGGTCAACTCCTTCGTCTTCCTGGCCCAGCAGGGCTTCTTCGACGGGCTGGAGATCTTCCGCAACGCCACCTCCATCGGCGCCCTGCAGACCGGTGGCGGCAACCAGACCAACAGCTGGCAGGTCGGCTACAGCCTTCCCGACGAGCTGGGCCTGGCCCAGACCGACGGCTACCCGGTCGGGTCGGTCGCGATGGCCAACGCCGGCCCCGACACGGGCGGCAGCCAGTTCTTCTTCGTCTACAACGAGCAGTTCGACCAGGCCTTCGTCGACAACCGCGCCTACGCGGTCTTCGCCGAGGTGACCGAGGGCCTGGACGTGCTGCAGCAGATCGGTGACATCGCCGTCGAGGGCGAGACCCCGGCCGAGCGCGTCTACATGGAGTCCGTCACCATCGAGGAGAGCCAGTGATGCAGTTCACGCAGCCGGAGCAGGTCCTCGACGACGCCAACACGCACGAGGCGACGCTCGAGACCTCGCTGGGGACCGTCACGCTGCGGCTGTTCTCGAACGAGGCACCGGTGACGGCCAACTCCTTCGCCTTCCTGGCGGGCCAGGGCTTCTTCGACGGCACGGTCATCCACCGTGTCGTGCCGGGCTTCGTCGTCCAGATGGGTGACCCCACCGGCACCGGCACCGGCGGCCCGGGCTACCGCTTCAACGACGAGCTGGCGCCCTCCCGCAACCGCGGCTACAGCCGCGGGACGCTGGCCATGGCCAACGCCGGTCCCAACACCAACGGCAGCCAGTTCTTCATCTGCCTGGACGACGTCGGCCTGCCCCCCAGCTACACCGTGTTCGGTCAGGTCATCGACGGCATGGACGTCGTCGACGCCATCGCCGGCGTCCCGCTGCGGGGCGAGCGCCCGGTCGAGGACGTCACCGTGGTGTCGGTGCGGATGGCGTAGGCGTCCATCGCCTGAGGCACGTCGACGGGCACCTCACGGGTGCCCGTCGTGCTCGGACCGGATCTCGGAAGAGAAACCTCGGTTGCGAGGCAGGAACCCGGGGGCGCGATGTCGTAGTGGCGTCCCCATGGGGAACGAGCTGCACACGTACATGATCACCTCGGGTGCGACGCGGAGGACACTGGCCATCCTCGCCGTGGTCCTGGTCCTGGGGTTGTCCGGCGGGCCCGTGCACGCGGGCACCGCGGACGCACCCGACATCACAGATCCGTGTGGAGCGGAACCCGTGACCTCCGCCGACCACAAGCTGCCCGAGAACGACCTGTGCGCGGCCTGGTTCTCCGCCGACGTCAGCGGGGACGCGCCGGTGCTGTCGGCCACCGTCCGGACCCTGGCGCCGACGGTGGATGACCTTCGCGTCGTCAGCGTCGGCTGGACCGCAGGGACGTGTCAGTGGCTGCTGCGGCTGGACGACACCGCAGGGCCACGGCCGCTCAGCGTCCCGCCGGTGGAGGTCTTCCCGGGCGCCCACCCGCTGATGCTCGAGATCGAGTGCGATCGGGTCGAGGAGGAGTGTGAGCCGGGGATCCCCATGGTCGGCTGCACGCTGAGCAGCTACGAGCGGCAGGCCTTCATGGTGCTCGATGAGGGGTCGGTCACCGTCGAGGGCAACGAGATCACGCTGGCGCTGGACCTCGCGACCCTGTCGTTGGACGACACCGAGGTCGCAGGCGAGACGATCCGGGCGGGGGAGACGCTGACGGACCTGACGGCCTACGTGGCGACGCACCCGACCGGGGCGGTCACGCCCACCGGCGGGACCTTCGCGTCCTGGGGTGGCATCCGGGCAGGCCAGTACCGCAACGCTGACGTCGGTCGCGGCGAGGCGTACACCCTGCCCAGCGAGCCGTCGGTCGGCTAGACGAGGACGTCAGTCCTTGTCGTCGGTGACGTCCAGCGGGGGCATGTCGTCCAGCGACACGGCCTGCCGGCGGATGCCCCGCTCGAAGTCCTTCATGCGCTGCGGGTAGCCGACCTTTCGGGCGGCGTACAGCGGCACGCCCCGCTCGTCGCAGAGCTTGCGCGCCTGCTTGTCGTTCTTGACCGGCCGGCGCAGGTACTCGCCGTCGCCGGCGACCAGCAGCAACGTCATGGCGTACACGGCGGTCGGGGGCTCGATGAACCCCTCGATGCCCTCGTGGTCGTCCAGGAAGGCCTTCAGCTCGCCCAGCGCCTGCGCGCTGGGTCCACGGGCGGACGACGGCTTGTCGTCGTCGCCCTTGCCTCGTCTGAACCGGTCGAACAGTCCCACGTGGGCGGAGTCTACGGCCGGGGCCAGCCACCCGCAGAGCACACCGTCGCAGGTGGGTCAGGGTGCGGTGTAGGGCTCGCCCTTCAGCGCCGGGTCCTCGACCAGCTCGACGAGCACGCCCATGGAGTGCTTGGGGTGCAGGAAGGCGACGGTGCAGCCGCGGCTGCCCGGACGCGGGTGGTCCTCGACCAGCCGGACGCCGAGCTCCTTCAGGTCGTTGAACGTCGCCTCGACGTCGGCGACGCCGTAGCCGATGTGGTGCACGCCCTCGCCGTTGCGCTCGAGGAACCGCGCCACCGGGGAGTCGTCCCGCGTGGGTGTCAGCAGCTGGATGTAGGAGGGGCCGACGGCCAGCAGGGCCTCGGCGACCCCGTCGGTCTCGATCGTCTCGCGGTGGGCGACCTCGGCCCCGTACAGGCGCTCGTGGTAGCGGATGGCGGCCTCGAGGTCCTCCACGGCGTAGCCGACGTGGTCGATGCGCTGCAGCTTCATGGTGGTGTGCCTTCCGTGATGAGGGGGATCAGGCGGCGGTCAGTCTTGCACGCTGGGTGTCGTCGACCACATCGGTGATGTGGGACAGGTGTGCCTCGAGCCCGTCGTGGTCGGCCAGGGCCCGCAGCGCCATGACCCGGCGGTCGTCCAGCAGTGCGACCACCTGGGTGATCCGCTCGGGGTCCTCGACCAGGACCAGGATCAGCACCAGGGCGTGGTCGGGCAGCGCCTCGACGGTCGCCCGCAACGTCTGCTCGGGCAGGGCGGTGACGAAGTCCGCCATCACCAGGTACTCCTCGCGGGCAGCCAGCTCACGGCCGATCGCGGCCACGCGGTCGCCGGGCATCGTGGCGGCCAGATCGCCGATGTGGCGGGGGTCGACGTGCACGGCGATGTCGGCCATGAACGACGGCGACAGCTTCCCGCCGATGTCGTTGGCCTTCTCGGGCGGGGCGTGGGCGGTCACCCGGGCGGCCAGGACCGGGCCCAGCGCCCGCTCGGTCAGCTTGGCGGCCAGGCCGGTGGGGACCACGCCGGACACGGCGACGGCCCGTTCCCAGCTGTCGGCCCCCTCGTCGAACAGCTTGGCCATGACCTGCTCGCGCAGGACCCGGAGGTCGGTGGCACCCATGGGGGCCAGGCCCTCGACCTCCTCGACACCGATGTGCAGCACGTGGGCCAGCCGCCGCAGCTCAAGCTGGACGGGGGAGTTGTCCAGGCTCATGGGACGATCAGCTTCTTCACCAGGCCGCGGAGGGGGCGCGGGATGATGCGCAGCGCGTCGTCGACGGCGCGGCTGATCTCCTGCTCCTGGCGGCGGCTCTCGGCGGCGACGGCCTCGGTCAGGCGTGTCACGACGACGGGTTCGATCTGGGACAGCGATGCCGGTGGGTCGACCGTCAGCAGGGTCGCCAGCGCGGCGACCGCCTCCTCTGATGTGGGTGCCATGGGCGCGGAGCATGCCACGACGACCGTGCAGGAGATGGGACCTGCGACGTCGAACGACCCCGCATGCGCTCACGACTCGCCCCCCTCCTCGCCCTGGCCCTCGCGGTCGGTGTGGTGCCGATGGTCTCCTCCGTCGGTGCCACCACGTCGACCAGCGACTGCCTGGCCCCGCCGCCCCTGACCTTCGAGGAGCGGGTCGTGATCGACCCCGACCGCGCGGGGGGCGAGCCGGTCAGCGTCGTCGCCCAGGACGGCTCGATCTCGGTGTCCGCCCACGCGGGGACCACCCACATCTACAAGGACCCGGCGGCGCTGGGCGGCATCGACGACTTCGCGGTCGGCTACACCAACCAGACCCTGAACTGGCGCTCGGCCGACGGTGGTCGGACGTGGGACTACATCGGGCTGGGCGGCCTGAACACCGGCCCGCACTCGGCGACGTCCACCGGCTTCAGCGACCCTGACTACGCCATGGACCAGGCCGGGACCATCTACAACGTCGAGATCAACCTGGCGAACAACGCCGTGTTCTCCTCGATGGACGACGGCCAGTCCTACACCCTGGCCAACCCCGAGGTCAGCCCCGGTGACCGCCCGTGGCTGGCGGCCAACGAGCCGGGCGAGGTCTTCCTCTACATCAACCTCCCCAAGCAGCTGTGGCGCTCGGCCGACTCCGGCATCACCTGGTCGCTGGTGAGCACCTCCTTCCCGGTCACCGCCAAGCCCTACACCGACCCGCTGAACCCCGATGACGGGCTGATCGGCCCCGCGGGTGGCGACGCCATAGCCATCAGCGCTGACGACGGCGCGACGTGGGAGCGCTTCCCCGGCGCCGGGCTCGGTGCCAGCGTCGACTTCTTCGACGTGATGGCGGTCGACCGGGCCGGCAACGCCTACAAGGCAGCGGCGGGCGGCTACGCCAGCCCCTCCGACACCAACCCCAACGGCACCGTCACCTTCAACTACTTCGACCGCGATGCGATGGAGTGGGGCGAGACGGCCGTCAACATCCCCCTCCCCGAGGGCGCGGGTGACGCGCTGTTCCCCTGGATCATCGCCGGTGACGACGGTCGCGTCGCGATCGTCTAC
Source organism: Euzebya sp. (assembly GCA_041633535.1). Classification (GTDB taxonomy): domain Bacteria; phylum Actinomycetota; class Nitriliruptoria; order Euzebyales; family Euzebyaceae; genus Euzebya. The sequence goes on from JBFKGB010000203.1 coordinate 6,252, forward strand.
TACTACAACCTGGCCGCCGCCCCGACCGAGTTCCACATCGGCGCCGCCTACACCCTGAACGGCACGGGCTCGATGGCCGACTGCGACGGCGACGGGACGCAGGAGTTCGTCCCGCCGGTCTTCAGCGTGACCGACGCCAGCAACGGCGACCCGATCCACGTGGGCAACATCTGCCTGTCGGGCACGACCTGCAACGCATCGTTGAACTTCCCCGCCGGCGACCGCCGTCTGGGCGACTTCTTCACCGTCAACTTCGACGCCGACGGCCGGCTGTTCATCGCCTCGGGCGACACGACGCTGCCCTCCGCCACCGGCGGCCCCAAGCCGGTGTCCAACCCGATCTTCATCGGTGCGGCCGAGGGTGTGGCGCCACTGCTGGAGACGCCCCTCGAGACCCGGGACACCCGCGGTCTGTTCGGGACCGCCGGGACCCCGCTCTGCGA
>JBFKGB010000204.1:0-6687 GCA_041633535.1 Euzebya sp.
CCCGGCCGACGACGTCACCGCTGGTGGGCCGCGGCGGCACCTGGACGACGGTGGCCCAGCGGGCACCCATCGACCAGATCAACCCGCCCGAGGCGGTGTGGACCGGGCGCGAGCTGGTCGTCGGGTTCGCGCCGGACGTCGCGGCCTACAGCCCCGACCGACCGCCGCGTGAGGTCTGGCGGTCCCTGAGCCCCCACCCCGATGGGGCGCTGCAGGTCCGGGGGGCCACCCAGGTGCGCGGCGCCGAGATCTACGTGTACGGCGCCAAGACCTGTGCGGGCTGTCCGTGGGAGCCGTCGCTGCTGGCGCTGGACCCCAACACCGACACCTGGCGACGGCTGCCCGACGCCCCGGGGCCCGAGACCCCCGACCGGGCCACCGTGACCACGATCGGCAACATGCTGGTCGTGGTGCGCGACCGTGGCCCCGACGGCCTTCAGGTCCTCGCATTCGACCCCCTGGTGGAGGAGTGGCGGGACCTGGACGTCCCCTCCACCGGACCGCTGCGCTGGCAGGCGGTGGGGGCCGGCTCACAGCTGGTCGTCGTCGGCTCGCTGCAGCAGCCCGACGGGACCGAGGCAGCCGGTGCCCTGCGCTACGACCTGGCCCGCGACGTCTGGGAGGATGTCAGCGCAGGCCTGCGGGTCGGGGACCCGCACCAGGCGGCCGCGGTGTGGACCGGGGACAGCGTCGTGCTGTTCGGGGGGTCGACGCGCGATGGTCCCGACGGCAGCCCGGGGTTGCGCGGCAGCGTGCTGGACCTGGGCTCGGGGCAGTGGACGCCCCTGCCGCCGCTGCCCGAGGACCCGCTGCTGCCGGTGCTCGACACCCGGGGGCCGCTGGAGGGCCTGACGGGTCTGTTCGACGGCGACCGCGCGGTCTTCGTCGGCGGCCTGACGTCCCCGCTGTTCGTGGCCTACTCGTTGGAGGCCCGCACCTGGGAGGTCCGCTTCCCCACCCTCCCCCGTGCAGGTGGCATCGCGGTGTGGACCGGCCGTCAGGTGCTGCTGTGGGGTGGGGTCAACCGGATGGGACCGCTGATCGAGCTGCAGGTCTGGCCGGTCCGCCCGCAACGGTGACCACCACCGACGCCACGAGCCGTCCCACCCGTGGGCGGGACGGCTCGTGGACGGCGTGCTAGAAGGTCAGCGACCAGCTGTTCAGCGTGCCGACGTCGCCGCGGTAGACGTCCTCGACCCGCAGGGTCCAGGTGCCGCTGGCTGCGACGGAGGAGGCGTTGACCGTCCAGGTCTCACGGACGTCGTCGGCGCTGTCCGAGGCGTTCTTGTCCTTCAGCACCACCGAGGCCCCGCTGGGTGCGAACAGCGTGATCCTGATGTCGCCGCGGTAGGTGTGGCTGATGTCGACGCTGACCAGCAGGTCCGCGGGCGCGTTGCCGGGCTCCGTCACCGACAGCGTCGGGTTGATCTGGCCACGGTCGGGGATCGCCACCGGCCCGGTGAAGGTGTAGACGCCACCGGCGGGAGGGGGCGGAGGCGGCGGCGGGGTGCTGCCGCCCAGCGCGGCCAGCGCCGCCGGGGCGTCCAGGATGCCGCTGCCACAGCCGCTGCAGCTGGCCGGGAACGCCCGGGTGCTGCCCACCAGGGTCGCCGAGACCTGGTCGGGCGTCAGGGTCGGGTCGACGCTGTACAGCATCGCGGCCACACCGGCGACGTGCGGGGTCGCCATCGAGGTGCCCTGGTAGCCAACGTAGTTGGGGGACTGCGGGGTCGTGGTGCCGCTGTTCAGCGTCGACAGCACCGTCTGGCCGCTGCCGCCACCCGGTGCGGCCAGCTCGACGACGGTGCCGAAGTTGGAGTACGACGCCCGGCCGCCCGTCCGGTCGGTCGCCGCGACGGTGATGACGCCGTTGCAGTTGCCCGGCGTGGCGTTGGCGGCGTTGGTGGCCGAGTTCCCTGCGGCGACGACGACGGTGGTGCCCAGCGCACGTGCCTGGTTGATCGCGTTCTGGTAGGTCGTGGAGCACGAGCCCGAACCGCCCAGGCTCATGTTGATGACGTCGGCGGGGTTGGGGTTGGCAGGGACGCCGCTGACCGAGCCGCCGGCGGCCCAGACGATGGCAGCGGAGATGTCGGAGTCGTAGCCGCCGCAGCGACCGAGCACACGGGCGACGACGATGTCGGACTGGGGGGCGACACCGTGGCCACCGATGCCGTTGCCGCGGACGGCCGCGACGGTGCCGGCGACGTGCGTGCCGTGCCACGACGAGTTCGACGAGCCGGTCCCGAACCCGCACTGGTTGGTCGTGTACCAGTCGCCCGGGTCGGCGTAGTTGCTGTCACGGCCGTTGCCGTCGTTGGCAACGAAGGTGTCGCTGATGAAGTCGTAGCCGCCGATGACGCTGGCGTCCAGGTCCGGGTGGGCGGTGATGCCGGTGTCGAGGACGGCCACGACGGCGCCCGCACCGCTGGTCGTGCCCAGGGCGGTCTCGACCCCGATGCCGCTGACGGCCTCGTTGTAGTGCCACTGCTGCGCCAGCAGCGGGTCGTTCGACTGCGTGATCGTGCGCAGCAGGTCCTCCTCGACCGTCGCCACGCCGGTGCCACGGCGGAGCTCGGCGATGACCTGGCCCTTCTCGCGGCTCGACAGGGCCCGGTCCAGGGTCACGACGGCCGCGTCGTCGACGGTGCGTGCGACCAGGGTGGCCCGGGCGTCGACACGCCGTGCCGCGTTGTCCGCCTGGGCCTCGGCGGCGCGCGCGTTGCCGCGCTGGGTCGCCTCCTTCTCGTAGCCCACGATCAGCCGTGTCGGCAGGGCGCCCTCGGCGGGCTGGTCGTCCTGCGCGGCGGCGGGGGCGGCGGTGCTGAGCAACGCCGCGATGAGGGTCAGGAGCATGATCACGACCAGCGGTGTCGCTGTCGTGCGGTGGGGGAGGGTTCGCATAGCCGTCCTTGTCGAGGTGTCAGGGCATGCGGCGGCCGACCCGGTGCGCCGGGTGCACCTGCACTGCGTGCACGTCGGGGAGGGAGGGCGCCGAAGGCGGGGACACTAGACCCCTGTCCGGATGGCCACAAGGGACTAGTGCGAGATCGTCGACGTCCGTCCCGGTCCCTCCGCGTGTCCCTCGTCGGAGGCATGGGTAAGGTCTGCCGGAAGCGGCGACCCGCCCGTCCTGCGCCCGATTTCCAGGTCCGGGCCGCTGATGTTACCGTTGGGTAACTTTCCGTCCTGCCATCCACGAGAAGACGAGGTCAGCACCTTGCGAATCATCTGCCCGGTCAAGCGCGTGCCGGACACGGCCGCCGAGAAGAAGGTCACAGACGACCTCACGGTCGACCGTGACTCCGTCGAGGCGATCCTCAACGCCAACGACGAGTGGTCCATCGAGGAGGCCATGCGGATCAAGGAGTCCCGCAGCGACGTCGAGGTCATCGCGCTGTGCATGGGCCCGGAGTCCGCACAGCAGACCGTCCGCAAGGCGCTGTCCTACGGCCTGGACGGTGCGATCCAGATCACGGACCCCGCCGTCGCCGGCTCCGACGCCACCGCGACCGCCCGTGTCCTGGCAGCAGCCCTGAAGGACGAGGACTTCGACCTCATCATCATGGGCAACCAGTCCTCCGACGCCCGGTCCATGCTGGTCCCCGCGATGCTGGCCGAGTACCTGGACGTCCCCGCCCTGACCTACGCCAAGCGTCTGGCCGTGGGCGAGGACGGCAGCGTCGAGGCCGACCGTGAGACCTCCGGCGGTCACGAGACCGTCCAGACCACGCTGCCGGCCGTCGTCAGCGTCGTCGAGGCCATCAACGAGCCCCGCTACCCCTCCTTCAAGGGGATCATGGCCGCCAAGAAGAAGCCGCTCGAGACCAAGGACCTGGCCGCCATCGGCCTGTCCGCGGACGACGCCGGCCACGCCGGATCGGCCACCAAGGTGCTGGAGGCGACCCCCAAGCCGCCGAAGCAGGCCGGTGACAAGGTCGAGGACGACGGCAGCGGTCAGGTCGGCGCCAAGGCGCTGGTCGACTTCCTCGTCGCCAAGAAGTTCATCTAAGGAGCCCGGACATGACTGACATCCTCGTCCTCGTCGAGCACGACGAGGGGACCCCCAAGAAGGTCTCCAACCAGATCCTCACCGCCGCGAAGACCGTCGGTGACGGCGACGTCATCGCCGCCATCTTCGGTGCCGGCGCTGCCGGTGCCGCCGACAAGGTCGGCGAGTTCGGTGCGTCCAAGGCGCTGGTGTGGGAGGCCTCGGAGGCCACCGACTACGCCACCGAGCCGAAGGTCGCCGCCCTGCAGGCCGCGATCGAGGCCTCGGGTGCCACGGTCGTGCTGTACGCCGCGGACCCGTTCGTCACCGACGTCGTGGCCCGCACGGCCATCCGCGTCGGTGGTGGCGTCGTGGCCGACGCCATCGACCTCGAGCTGGCCGGTGACCGCATGGTCGCCACCAAGGCCATCTTCGGCGGCGACATGAACTCCAAGTGCCAGGTCGAGGGCGACCGGGTCCAGTTCATCGGCGTGAAGGCCAACAGCTTCCAGGCCGAGTCCTCCGGTGGCGGTGCCGCCGAGGTCGTGACCCTGGACGTCACGCTGCCAGAGTCCGCGACCCGCGCCAAGATCACCGACGTGGTCCAGGCCGAGTCCTCGGGCCGCCCCGAGATGACCGAGGCCGCCATCATCGTCTCCGGTGGCCGTGGCCTGGGCGACGCCGACGGCTTCGACCTGGTCGGCCAGCTGGCCGACGCGCTGGGTGGTGCCGTCGGCGCCTCCCGCGCGGCGACGGACGCCGGCTGGATCGCCCACAACCACCAGATCGGTCAGACCGGCAAGACCGTGTCCCCGCAGCTGTACCTGGCCAACGGCATCTCCGGTGCGATCCAGCACCGCGCCGGCATGCAGACCAGCCAGACGATCGCGGTCATCAACAAGGACGCGGAGGCCCCGATCTTCTCCATCGCCGACATCGGCATCGTGGGCGACCTGTACAAGGTCATCCCGCCGCTGGTCGAGGAGATCAACAAGCGCAAGGGCTAGTGGCCCCCGTGCCCGACGCCCCGGCCCTGCGGCCGGGGCGTCGCCGCGTACACGTCGGACCCGACCGAGGGCGATCGGGAGGGGATCTTGTCCAGCCCGGTGCGGAGGGCGCGGCCGAGCTTCACGCGGTACATCGCACGGTCGGCCTCGTCCAGCAGCCTCTCGACGTCGTCGACCGGGCCGTTGACCAGGTAGCTCCCGACGCTCGCCCCGACCCGCAGCGACCGGCCCAGCCATGGGACGGGCTCGCAGATCACGGCCTCGATGCGCTGCACGAGGTCGTCGAGGTCGTCGTGGTCGTCGCGGTCACCGCGCATCTCGGTGAGCACCACGAACTCGTCGCCCCCGAGCCTGGCCACCGTGTCCTGCTCCGCCATGATCGCGAGCAGCCGGGTCGCGACCGTGCGGAGGACCTCGTCACCGGCCTGGTGACCATGCGCGTCGTTGACGGCCTTGAAGTGGTCGAGGTCGATGAACAGCAGCGCGGGTGTCGGCGCGCGGCCGTCCGGCCCGACACAGCCTCCGGCCGGCCGCTCGTCGAGCAGGTGGTCACGGAGTCGCTCGATCAGGTCTCGCCGGTTGGACAGCCCGGTCAGGACGTCGCGTCGTGAGGCCGAGCGGAGCTCTGCGGCAGCACGCTCCCGCTCGGTCACCTCGGCGATGAGCGCCGCGACGGTGAGCGTCGTGAAGGCGCACACCGCCAGGAAGATCTGTGCCTCGATCGTGCCCGCCCGCGCGTCGGCGCCGCCGAAGGGCCCCGAGGCGGAGGCGGTGGAGGTCTGCACGACCAGCGACACCAGCAGGATGGCCCAGGTCGAGCCGCGGCCCCCCACCCGGATCGCGATGAGGACCAGCGCAGGCACGACCAGGTAGGGCAGGCCCACCCGCGAGGACGGGCTCCACGGGGCCAGCGCGACCGCGGTCGCGGTCAGCAGCACCAGCACCGGGCCGGCGGACCGGGCGACGCTGCTGGGCACGGGCAGCCGGTCGCGCAGCAGGAGGGCAGGGGCGATCGTGAGGACCCCGACAGCGTCGCCGATGAACCAGCGGGGCAGGCGCGGCCACCAGACGTCACCATCCAGGGCCACCGTGGCTGCGGTGCCGATGAGGGCGCCGACCACGGGGGCGAGGACCACCGCCAGCCCGACGAACCTGAGGAGGCTGCTGAGAGAGAGCAGGTCGGGGGGGCCGTGGCCCCTGCGGCGCAGGAGCACGGCGGCCACGAGGGGCTCGGCGGTGTTGGCCAGACCCCAGCTGGCCGAGACCCCGGGCGGGAAGCCGTTGAGGAGATCCAGGCCCGTCTCGGCCAGCCACACCGCTGCGAGCAGCCACGGCCACTCGGCCCGAGGGCGTCGCAGGAGGACTGCGACGGTGACACCGGCCGCAGGCCAGAACACGGTGCTGGAGCTCTCGTCGCCGAGGGCGGAGACCAGCTGCACAGCCTGGCTCAGCACGACGTACACCGTGGCGAGGCCAGCAGCGCGGGCCAGCGGGCCGCCCAGGACGCGCATCCTCGACATCTCACAGCCTCCGGGGGGAGAGGGACACCGGCACCATCGGTGGCCATCCCGACGATCTGAGCAGTTGCTGAACATCCTTCATCCTAGGTCACGCGCGTGCGTCACCTGCGGGCCTGGGGGCGAGCCGGCACAGCGACCGATACCCTCGGTCGCGACGCCCTCGACGACC
>JBFKGB010000205.1:0-6686 GCA_041633535.1 Euzebya sp.
AGACGGCGGTCGGGGAGCCCGTTGCGCCGTCGTCTTGCGCCACTTGGTCGAAGACGGCGGCCCGGGAGCCCGCCGCGGAGACATGCCCCACCAGACGGCCGCGTCCTCGCGGCCGCCTGGCTCACGGGGCGTCGCTCAGCGCAGGCCCTTGGGGCTGGCCACGCGCTCGACGACGGCCGCCAGCCAGTCGACGGTCAGGGCCAGCAGGGCGGTCAGACCCGATCCGGCGAACAGGATGAAGTTCTGGGACAGCTTCAGCCCGGTGTTGATGGTCTCGCCCAGGCCGCCGCCACCGATGAAGGTGGCCAGCGCGGCCGTGCCGACGTTGATGATCAGCGCGGTGCGGACGCCGGCCAGGATGATCGGGACCGACAGGGGCAGCTCGATCTTGCGCAGCACCTGCATCCGGGTCAGGCCCATCCCGCGGGCGGCCTCGATCGTCGGCCGGTCGACCTGCTGCAGGCCGATCATGGTGTTCCGCAGGACCGGCAGGATCGAGTAGATGGCCAGGGCGTACACCGACGTGGCGAACCCGCGGCCCATCAGCAGCAGGAAGATGACCAGCAGGCCGTAGGCGGGGATCGCCTGGCCGCCCGAGGCGATCGACAGGACCGGCTCGGCGATCTTGCGGGCCGACGGCCGGGTCAGCAGGATGCCCAGCGGCACGGCCACGGCGATCACGATGGCGGTGGAGTAGACGGTCAGGCCGATGTGCTCCCGCAGCTGGCGGATGATCAGCTGCGGGTCCAGCGCCTGCGCCTCGAAGGTGTTGAGGGTGTCGGAGGTGATCGCCTGCCACAGCAGGGTCGCCAGGACGGCGATCACGGTGGGTGCGATGGTCAGGGGCAGCCAGGGGTTGCCCTTGACCCAGCGGTAGACGCGCAGGGCGACGCCCTCGTCGCGGGCGAGCCCGGCGGTGGGTGCGGTGGTGGCGCTCATCTAGCGGCCCACCTCCTGCTCGTCGTAGTGCGCCTTGGCGGCCGACTGCATGTCGCGGATCCGCTCGGTCAGCGTGTTGATCTCGACGATGCCCTGGTAGGCGCCGTCGCGGTCCACGACCGTGGCGACGGACGCCTTGGAGTGCAGCATCGACTCCAGGGCGTCGTGCAGGGTGTCGCGCTTGTCCACGATCGACTGGACCTTGTGGCCCAGCTCGTCCAGCGGCTTGTCGGTCCGCTGCAGGTGGGTCGGGTTCAGCCAGCGGAGGGGCCGGTCCTTGTCGTCGGTGACCATGACCCAGCGGTCGTCGCTGCGTGACATCGCGGCCTTCACCTCGTCCAGCGACGCACCAGCGCGGACGCGCTGCGCCTCCGAGAGGGTCAGGTCGCGGACGCGCTCGAGGTTCAGGCCCTTCAGCGTGGCGCCGCTGCCGATGAAGTCGGCGACGAAGTCGTCCACGGGGAAGGCCAGCAGACGCTCGGGTGTGTCGTACTGGGCGATGCGTGACTGCTCGCCGAGCACGACGATGCGGTCACCCATCTTGATGGCCTCGTCGATGTCGTGGGTGACGAAGACGATGGTCTTCTTCAGCTCCTCCTGCACGCGCAGGAACTCGTTCTGCAGGCGGTCACGCGTGATCGGGTCGATCGCGCCGAACGGCTCGTCCATCAGCATCACGGGCGGGTCCGCCGCCAGTGCGCGGGCGACGCCGACACGCTGTGCCTGGCCGCCCGACAGCTCCTTGGGGTAGCGGTCGCGGTACAGGTTCGGGTCCATGCCCACGATCTCGAGCAGCTCGTCGATCCGGGGCCTGATCCGGTCCTCCTTCCAGCCCAGCAGACGCGGGACCGTCGCGATGTTGTCGCTGATGGTCATGTGCGGGAACAGACCGATCTGCTGGATCACGTAGCCGATGCGGCGCCGCAGCCCGTCGGGGTCGACGTCGGTGACGTCCTCCCCGTCGAAGAAGATGCGCCCGCCGGTGGGCTCGATCATCCGGTTGATCAGCCGCAGCGTGGTCGACTTGCCGCAGCCGGACGGCCCGACGAGGACGAGGATCTCGCCCTCGGGGATCTCGAGGTCGAGCTCCTTGACCGCCGGCACGGTGGTGCCCGGATAGGTCTTTGACACCCCCTCCAGCCGGATCATGGTCTTGGCCACGTCCATCGTCGTGGCCTGGGTCGCGCTGACATCGGTGGTCGTCATGACTGGAGTCCTTCAGAGGTCGTGAGGCGCCCGACGAGGGCGAAGAGCCGCTCGAAGACGAGGGCGAGGAGGATGGTGAACAGCGTTCCGGTCCAGACCGACTCGACGTGGCCGGGGAACCCGAAGCGGGTCAGGCCGTTCTGGATGAAGGCACCCAGCGCGCCGCCGCCGACGAGGATGGCGATCGCAGCGATGGAGATGTTGAGGATGGCGGCCACTCGGATGCCGGTGAGGATCACGGGCCAGGCCAGCGGCAGCTCGATCTTGCGGATCCGCTGCATCCGCGACAGGCCCATGCCCTTGGCGGACTCGATGACCGCGCCGTCGACGCCGTCCAGACCGGTCACGGTGTTGCGCAGGATCGGCAGCAGCGCGTAGATCGTCAGCGCGATGTAGGGCGGAAGCGCGCCGATGCCGACGATCGGGATGAGGATGGCGAAGAACGCCAGGGACGGCACCGTCAGCAGGATCCCCGCGACGGACAGCGCGACGTTGCGCGCGACCGTGTTGTTCATGATCGCGATGCCCATCGGGACGGCGATCAGGGTCGCGGTGACCACGGAGCCGACCGTCAGCACGGTGTGCTCCCAGGTGCGGGCCAGGATCTCGTCGGGACGGTCGGCGATGTACTGACCGAAGCTGATGACGCCGTCGATGTTGGCGATCACCTGCCACACGATCAGGGCGGCGATGGCGACAGCGACGGCTCCAGCGGCCATCAGGACTGTGCGCTCGCCGTCCACGGGCGGGGGCTTTGGGGGGGCTTTGTCAGGCATACTCCTCGACCCCTACCCGCTTGACCGTCTCTTTACCCGAAACGCGTAGTCTGCAGCACCTATGACCGTCTCCAGCGAAATCGGCCGTCTCCGCGAGGTCATCCTCCACCGTCCGGGCCTTGAGCTCCGGCGGCTCACGCCGGCCAACAAGGACACCCTGCTGTTCGACGAGCTCGTGTGGGTGGGCAAGGCCCAGCAGGAGCACGACCTGTTCGCCGGGGTGCTCCGCGGCCAGGGGGTCACGGTGCGGCTGTTCGGCGATCTGGTCACCGACATCGTCGCCGACCCCGAGATCGCACGGTCGCTCATCGAGCGGCGGGCCACGCCCGAGACGTGCGGTGTCGAGCTGGTCGACCGCGTGCGCGGGTTCCTCAGCGACCTGCCGCCCGACGAGCTGGCCACGCACCTGATCGGCGGGCTGACCGTCGACGAGGTGCCGGGCGCCGGCGACGGCTTCGTCGGTGGGCTGCTGGGCCCGACCGCGTTCCTGGTCCCGCCCCTCCCCAACTCGGTGTTCACACGCGACCCCAGCGCCCACGTCTACGGCGGCCGTGTGCTGTCGCCGATGCACAAGCCCGCACGGCAGCCCGAGCGGCTGCTGTGGCGGACCGTCTACGCCACCCACCCCGACCTGAAGGGTCGCCCGGTCTGGTACGGCGAGGAGGACATCGACTACTTCCCCGCCACGATCGAGGGGGGCGACATCCTGGTGCTGGGCGAGCGTGCGATCGCCGTCGGCGTCAGCGAGCGGACCTCACCGATCGCGGTCGAGAACCTGGCCTCGTGCCTGTTCGAGGCCGACGAGGTCGACTTCGTGCTGGCCGTCGAGCTGCCGGTCGGCCGGGGGACGATGCACCTGGACACGGTCATGAGTCAGCTGGACCGCGACGCCATCGTCCTGTGGCCGCGCATGGAGTCGGTGTCGCGCACCTACCGCATCGAGCCCGGCAACGTGGGGTCGACGACCTCGGCCGCCGCACCCGGGATGACCGTGCGGGAGGAGCCGGACCTGGTCCGTGCCCTGGCCTCGGCGATGGGCACCGACGACCTGCGGGTGATCACCACCGGGGAGGACGAGGTGGCCAGCGACCGCGAGCAGTGGGACGACGGCAACAACACCCTGGCCATCGCCCCCGGCGAGGTCATCGCCTACGAGCGCAACGTCGACACGAACCGACGGCTTCGCGACGCGGGGATCATCGTCCACGAGATCTCCTCCTTCGAGCTGCCCCGCGGCCGTGGCGGCCCCCGCTGCATGTCCTGCCCCGTCGACCGGGACCCCCTCACCTGATCAACTGCGTTACGTGTTCCTCAAGACACTGTCCGTAACAACCGTAGTGAACTATCGTTGGGACATGCGACACCGACCAGTCGCTGAGGAACCTGATGACCGACACCCTGCACGAGATGGACAGCGCCGACACGGCGCCCGAGGACGGCGCCGAGGTCGCGACGCTGGACTGGGTGCTGGACCACATCGACCGCACCGTCATGCCCGTCGTGGACGGCACGGAGAGCGCGGTCCTGGGTGCAGCGTGGGCGCTGGGGTTCGCCGGCGCGACCCGGGTCCAGGTGTGGTGGGTGCTGCGCGACGCCCGCCTGCGCACCGCCTTCGTGTCGATCTGCAACGCCATGGGCAGGGTCCGGCCCGCCGAGCTCCCGGACTGGGTGGCTCCCGTGGTCGCGCTGCCCCCGGCCCAGCGGACGGTGCTGGCACGCCACACCGAGGAGATGCTGGAGGAGGGGACCAACCGTGTCCCGGCCGAGCTGCCGGAGCTGTTCGAGGTCTTCAGCCGACACCCTGACGCCGTCCTCGCCCCGGATCGGCGCTACGTCGTGGTGTCCCGGGCCGCCCTGGCCGAGCTGACCGAGATCGCGCGGTCGGTCACCGCCTCTGACATCGCCCGCCTGCTGGACCGGGCCCGTGACCCCTTCGAGCGTCGGCTGACCGAGGCCGCCACGGTGGCGTCGCACCCGGGGGCGACGTTCCACTCCCCACGTGGCCGCCGCGCCATGGCTGAGGTCGACGCCGAGGTCCTGCCGCTGGGGCGGCGGTCCACGGGCGGCTGATCCCAGGCCAGGTCGTCCGGTGGTGGCGCGTCAGCTGTCGCCGAGGTGCCGGGCCATCAGGACGTCGTCGACCGGACGCCCGTCGATGATGAACTCGGCCCGCAGCACACCCTCGACCGTGAAGCCCGCTGCCGCGTACAGGCGGCGGGCGGCGTCGTTGTGGCCCAGCACACGAAGGGACACCTTCCGCGCGCCGCGGGTCCGCACCTCGGTCACGGCGGCCTCGACGAGCCCACGACCGACGCCCCTGCCCTGGACGGCCGGGTCGACGGCGAGCCCCTGGATCTCCCAGGAGTGGGCGCCGGAGGGCAGGGTGTTCCACCGTCCCACGTTGACGTAGCCGATGACGGCACCGCCCATCTCGGCGACCAGGACGTCGCTGCTGGGCCGGTCCCCGAAGGGGTCGCGGTCCGTCGGCGGGGTGCCCGGGCTGACGGTCGTGGACCAGGTAAGCGCGTCGATGCGGACGATCGCGTCCCGGTCGTCGGTGGTCGCTGTCCTCGTCGTCCAGTCCGTCACCGCGCCCACCCTACGGCCCTAGGCGGTCAGCACCGATCGGGCGATGATGACGACGCCGCCCAGGATGATGAGGGACGAGGTGACGACCGGCAGGGCCGTGCTGACGCGGGCCCAGGTGTCGCTCTCGAGCCGGTCCATCACACGGAACCGGACGCGGTGCAGCAGGTAGCCGGCACCGACCAGCGCCAGGGCCATCCCGACGCCGTACGCCAGCACCAGCAGCACCCCGAACCAGGTGCGGTCCAGCGCGATCCCGCCCAGCAGGACCAGCAGGGCCGAGGGGCTGGGGACCATCCCGCCGGCCAGACCCGGCAGGATCAGCATCCGCCAGGTCGACTGGGGACGCGGCGCGTGATCGTGCCCGTGCCCGTGGTCGTGCCCGTGGTCGCCGTGCGCATCGTGCCCGTGTGCGTCGTGCGTGTGGGCCGCCTCGCCGACGTGCCCGGCGGCGACGGCGACCTTGACCGGCGCGTGGCTGTGGCCGTGGCCGTGGTCATGGTCGTGGTCGTGGGAGTGGCCGCGGTTGGTGATGGCGCGGTACAGCAGCAGGCAGCCCAGACCGGCGAAGATCACACCGCCCATCACGCCAAGGACGGGGTACAGCGACTCGGGCGCCAGGGTCGTGGAGGTCTGCACGATCACGCCCAGCGCCAGCACGCCGATGGTGTGGGTGATCGCCACCGTCGTGCCCAGGGTGACGGCCTGCCTGGCCTGCCCGCCCTCGCCCAGCAGGTAGGCCGCGATCACGGTCTTGCCGTGCCCGGGCGCGACCGCGTGCGCGGTGCCCAGCGCGATGGCCAGCATGACGGCCAGCAGGACGAACGCCGGGGTCAGGTCCTGTCGGGACACCAGGGTCGTGTAGGCGTCGACCAGCCCCTCCAGACCACCGGGCTCGGCGGCGACGGGCTGCAGGTCATCGGCGCGCACGGACGCCGGCGCGGCCGGGCCCTGTGTCGGGTCGAACGTCAGCGAGGCGGTCGTGACCGTCGACACCTCGGCCTCGGGGTACTCACGCAGCTGGTCGGTGCTGGACGTCGCCGGCACGTCGCTGTCCAGGATCGTGGAGGAGTCGCCGACGGCGACCACCTCGCGCCAGCCGATCCGGTCGGCGGTGCGGCCGTCGGCGTAGGTCAGGGTGGCCGGTGCCGACAGCCCGGCCGTCTCGGCCGTCAGCGA
>JBFKGB010000206.1:0-6661 GCA_041633535.1 Euzebya sp.
GACGGGGTCGACGAACACCAGGTCGGTCCACGGCAGCCAGCAGGCGTCGTTGTCGACCAGCCGGACCGGCATCGCCGGCAGGGCGCCGTCGGCGGGCAGGTCGATCCGCCGGGGACCGAGCGCGCCGACGTGCAGGAACGCCGAGGAGGCCCCGGGGCCACCGTTGAACACGAACGTGACCGGACGGGTGCCGGGGTCCGCGCCGTCGAGGGTGTAGGCGACGCTGAAGACCTCTGCGGCGGGTGACTCCTCGCGACGCAGCACCGTCCAGCCCGCGGTGGCCGTGACCTGCAGGGGGTCCTGCCCGTGCGGGGCCCATCGCATCGACGTGGTCGCGCCCGGGGGTGGCCGGTGCTCGGGGGTGACGGTGTCGGCAGGGGTGGCCGGCGCGTCGGCTGGTTGGGGGTCGGACATGGCCGCGGAGTCTAGTGCTGGCCGATGAGGACGCGGCGCACGGCCCGGGGACGCGCAACGGTGACGAACCCCTTGACTGCAGGCCTCCGCAGGCGCAGTGTCCGCGTCGCCACGGCACACGCACGGGCGCAGTCGACGTCGTATGTGCAAGGAGGGGCCCTGTGCCGTCGATCCTGAACCTGATCAGCCTGCCCGCACAGGTCGCGGACCTGACCTCGCTGCAGGTCCTGCTGACCGTCGTCCACGACGACCGCGCCGGTGGCGACCGGCGGACCCATCGGATGCTGCTGCTGCCTGCCGTCCCCAACCCCGTCGTGCTGCATGCGGCCTCCGCAGCCGGTGACCCCGACCTGACGGTCACCCTGTCGCCCAGCCTCTCGGCGGGGGGAGGGGTAGACGGCGCGCGCCTGCAGGTCACCCGCCCCACCGGGGCCCGGCTTCGACGCATCATCGACGTCGAGCTGACCCTGCAGCTATCGCCACCTGACGACACCGGCTCGGGCGCTTGGCTGCAGCTGGGGCTGGGCCTGCCACCCCACAGCCTGGACCTGACGATCACGACCAGCGGGGCGGAGCAGTACGACCTGTCCTGCCTGTCGCCGACGGTCGACACCACCCTGGCGGTGCGGGTCCGCGAAGGCCCGTCGGTGCAGGCTGACGTCCTGGCACCGCCGGCACCGCTGCCCGACGACGGCACGATCGTCCTGCCCGACACCTCGGTGGTCAGCACGCCGCGTACTCCGACGGCGCCCGCGATCGCGCTGCGCATCCCGGACGCCTCGACCCCCATGCCGTTCGAGCTGGCGCTGACGATCACCCGTGCAGCGGCCGACCTCCACCGGTCGGCCCGGCTGCACCTGCTGATCGACAGCCACGATCGGGGACCGACGCTGACGCTGCGACGCGGGCTGGCGCTGCCCCGGCTGCAGTCCCTGGTGACGGCTCCCAAGCTGATCGGTGTCGCCGACTGGGTGCACGTCGACCTCGACGATCCTCCGCCCACCCTCGTCGTCGACATCGGCGATCCGATCCGCCTGGCGGGCCGGTCCGGGCAGCGACCGTCGGCCCTCGGTGACCGCACCGCTGTGCGGCTGGGCCGCGGCGCACCCCCGACCGCCGCCGCACCCGTGGGTGCGGTGCTCGCCATCGACGCCCAGGTGTCGGTCCGCGGGCAGTGGCAGCACCCGGACGAGGGCAGCTGGCAGATCGCGCCGTCCGACGTGACCGGCACGATCCACCTGGGCGGCGTCCACACGCTGGAGGTCGTGAACGACGCGCCGCTGGCCGGCACCGGGCTGGTCGACCACGGCCTGGGGGTGCACCTCGGCGTCAGCGACACGCGCAGGCTTCGCGCCGTGGTGCGCACGCCCACGGCAGGCGTGCGGATCGGCGCCAGGCCACCCGCGGGCGTGGCGACGCACGTCCAGAAGGACACGACGGTCGTCGGGTCGATGACCGTGTGGCTGCAGCGGTCCGCCACCGGGTTCACCGCGGGATCCGACGGTGAGCTGCACGACGTGCAGGTGCTGGCCGCAACGCGCACCCTGCGGCCACCTGCCGGCGTGGTGTCACCCGGGCCCGTGGTCGAGCCCGTCGATCCCGACTCCCCGCCTGCGGGGGCCCGCGTCACGATGGCGCAGAGCCCCGTCATCCGCGACGACATCCAGCTGACCCTCGAAGGCGAGGGGGCGGAGCTGACCGCGGAGTGGGTCGCCGCCCGACCGCTGACGACGGCCGTCACCACCGACGTCGGGACCTCCCACACCTCCCTCACCGTGGTCATGCCCCAGCGCATGGAGGTCGCCCTCAGCCGCAGCACCGGCCGCTACCGGCTGCACACGCCGGCCGACCCGATGCAGCTGACCCGCCTGCTGCGGACCGTCGGCACCTGGCCGACCCGCCTGACCGACCCGATCACCGACGTGCCCATCGGGGTGGTCGCCCGCACGATCGAGGGCGTGACGACCGAGGACGGCACGCCCGAGATCCGCCTGCTGAACGTCCGCGCCCTCGGGGTCCGCTGGATCGACGTGTCGGTGACCGGGGACCCTGCCCAGCAGCAGCGCGTCGAGGCGACCCTGCAGCTGGACGACGCCAGCAGCACGATCCGGGTGGACGTCGCCGAGCGCAGCACCGACGTCCAGCCCCGCGCGCTGTCGAGGGTTCGGCTGTGGACCCGGCTGACCGACCAGACCCAGCTGACCGTCCTGCGCCGCCCAGGCGATGTCGAGCTGCGGTACCGGGGGACCCGGGCCATGGGGGCGACCGCCTCACCGGGGTGGGATGAGCAGGTCAGCTGGCACTGGGAGTCGTTGCGGTCGATCGGGCATCTGCCGGAGCTGATGCGGCCGCTGTCGATGCTCAGCGAGGTGGCGGTCAGGCTCCCCGTGAAGAACGAGGCCGGGACAGTCATCGGTGCGACGAACGCCATCGCGACGGTGCACGTGCTGCCGGCCATGCTGACGCTGCGGCTGGCGACCGCCACGCACTGGGCAGCGACGAACCTGCCGACCGGCAAGGCCGCGACCTACCAGGTCCCGGCAGGCGCGACAACGGGCACTGTGGACCTTGCCGTAGACGGTGAGGTCGTGGTCAGCAACGTGTTCGTCGCCGGACCGGAGAGCGGTGCACTGCCGCTGACGGCGTTCCCCGCGCCGGAGCGCATGTTGCTGGCGCGCGCGAAGGAGACCACGGGGATGCGCTGGTCGTACACCCACGTGCCGCTGCTGTGGCTGACCGGACTGGGCGGGCACGCGGCCCTCCGGGTGCAGAGCACCTACACGCAGCCCCAGGGTCAGCTGCGCAGTCCGGTTGGCAACTCGCTGAGCGTGTGGCCGGGCACGGCCCGAGTCGGGGTCGTGCAGCGCGTCGGCAGGGCCACCGTGCCGGGTGGCCGCGCCATCTACCAGCCGACCTTCCCGGGCGTCACGACCCATCGGGGCACCGACGGGTCGGGCGCGGCCACCATGCCGTGGAGCGCGGCGACGACGTCAGGGCTGCTGGGCTTCGTCGGCGACCTGGCGTTCAGCGGCGACAGCCGCATCCCGACCGGGTGGTTCAGCAGCAACCCGATCAGCCACGTCGCACTGGTGGCCAGCGTGGCCCAGCTCACGGCCCACGACGACTGGCAGCAGGCGGCACCGCACGGGGCAGTGCTGCCCCACACCGACTGAGCCACCGCGATCGATTCCAATCGCGTTCCACGGACAGATCGTCCTCGCGGTCGGCAGGGGGGTGGCTGGTGGGGGTGGTGTGGGAGGAGTGGGAGCGCCGCCAGACAGTCCGTCCTTCTGCTTGGAGGGCCTTTAGGGTCGAACACCTGTTCGATGCACTGCGGGCATGAGGTACCTCGACCCCCACTCCCCCGGCCTCGTCGCCGGCGGCTGGGTGGTGGATGTTCGCAGCATCGGGGGCGACGCGCCGCACCGGCCGCTCGAGGGCATCGAGATGGCCCTGCGCGGGCTCGCGATGGTCAACGACTGGTTGGACGACCTGGACGCGTCCGACGCCGCGGAGGTGCAAGCGGTGCTGGTCGGGCTTGGGCACCTGGACGCAGCCGCTCCGGTGGGGGCGTCGGCGTGTCCGGAGACGTCGCGTTCGGGCAGGTCCTGGCGGTCAGCCCATCTCAGCGACGGCGGTGCTGGTGAGGGGGCCGTCGAACACCTCCAGCCGGCTGATCCGGCCGCTGGACGTCTCCCCTTGGAACTGCAGGTCGTCCTGGAACAGCAGCACGCTGTCGTTCAGCAGCAGCGCCTGCTGCGCCTCATCATCGACCGTCAGCACCCGGACGCCGTCGATGTAGCCGTTCACCAGCCCGCGGCTGGACCGGGTCAGGACGATGGTGTGCCAGGTCCCGGCCTCCACCGCCGTGCCGTCGCTGCCGGCCAGGCCGTAGAACTCCATCGCCCCGCCCAGCAGGTACAGGCCCTCGTCGGACTGGCGGTTGCTGAAGTCCAGCAGCCGCACGTACCCGGCGACGTCGTCGATGAGCACGCGCATGGCGATGGTGTAGCGGTCCTGCGGCAGGGTCCCCGTCGCCCAGCTGAGCCGCAGGCCGCTGCCGTCGGGGTAGGCGAAGACCTGCCCCTCCTCCGGGTCGGTGACGAACGAGCCTGCGGTCCCCTCCTCACCGACGACCTCCTCCAGCGCCGGCGCGCCGGACGTGTCGGCGGCCAGGCTGCCGTCGAAGGCCCAGCCGGCGACCCGGTCGGCGGGCTCCGGCGGGGGCGTGGGCGGCAGGCCGAGGGTCACCCTCGCCTCCTCGCACAGGGCGGGCACGACGACGCAGGTGATCCGCACCTCCTCCTGCTGGGTGAAGCCAGGGTCCGCCGCAGCGGCCAGCCACGCCTCGGTCTCCGGCGGCAGGCGGTCCCCGACGGCCAGCACGATCGGGGCGTCGAACAGCGCGGACCGCGCGGCCGCGGCGAACCCGCCCGCCCACGCGTCCTCGGTCTGGCCCTGCACCAGGATGACCTGGGTGACGTCGGCCGCGGTCTCCGCGCCCCGGTCCTTGGCGACCTCGATCGCCGTCTCAGCACGGCTGGCCCCGGCAAGCCGGTCGGTCGCGATGTCCATGGCCTGCAGCTCGGCCTCGACCGCGGCGGAGATCGCGGCGGTGCCGCCCATCAGCTTGACCTCGCTGATGCCGGCCTCGACCAGGTAGTCGCGGGTGACGCCGGTCAGGACGTCGGTCTCCGTCAGCAGCACCGGCCAGCCGTTGGACGCGGCCATCCCGCCGGCGGCCAGCGCGTCGGCGAACCCCTGGGAGGCGTCGGTGGCGCCGGGGCTCGGGAACGCCCTCGCCAGGATCGCGGTCCCGGAGAACCCGGCGTCGGTCCGGGCGATCTCCGTCGCGGTCTGGAAGCGTGAGGCGCCGGCGCGCCGCTCGACCTCCAGGCCCATGGCGGTCAGCTCGTCGGCCACGGTGGCGGTGAGGGCCGCCTCACCGCCCAGCAGGATGGCGCGGGAGGCTTCCAGCCGCTCGATCTCCCCCCGTACCCGGGCCGGGATGGGGCCGTCGCGCGGGACCAGCAGCAGCGGGCTCTCGGCCTGCAGGACGCCGGAGGCCAGCGAGTCGGCGAACTGGTCGTCGCGGCCGATGACCACGGTGTCGGTGGAGGGCAGCGGGGTGGACTCGCTCAGGCGCACCGTCAGCTCCGACGCGCTCGGGGACTCCTCGGCCTTGATGACCGCGAGCGTGTCGGTGCCGAAGTCCTGCGCGGAGGCGGCCGGCGTCATGCCGAGCGCGACGATGACCGCCATCCAGACGGCTGCACGGCGGAACGTGGGCGGGCATGGCTGCATGACGGCGCTCCTCTAAGCGACACCTGCTGATCCCGGTGGTGCGACCCCTCGTCCACCCACCCCGGGCCTGGCTGCGCGAGAGCCTAGGACCGCGGTGCGGGGGGCACAAGGTGTTCGTGGTCGCCTCCGCTGGCGTCAGGGACCACGCCTCGCGAGGCCCGTCCCTCGCCCCCACAGTGTTGCGCCCGGCGACGGGTGACCGATCGGGTGACGCTCCGAGCAGGCCGGGGCGCCGCACGTGCCGCCGACCGGCGTCGGCGCACCTCGGCGCGGGGCCGTCAGCTGACCTGGCACCCCTCCTCGTCCCGCGCGTCCAGCGCGGCCAGCAGCGCGTCGGACAGGTCCCCGGCGGGCGAGTCCCTGCGCAGGTCGACGCGGCGATCGGCGCAGCCCGCCACCTCCGCCGCCGTCGGCGCCGGGGCCTGGTCGGCCTGGGTCAGCAGGACCGGCGCGCCCGCGTCGGCGCTGAGGCCCGCGGCCAGCAGCCCGCAGCCCCAGCCGTCAACGGTGTAGCCGTTGACCAGCAGGTAGCTGCGGGGGCCGTCGGGCTGCACACCGCGCAGGCCTCGGGCGATCGCGACCGCCGTGGCGCTGCGCTCGGCGCCGCGGGCGTCTGCGCCCAGGCCTGGGCCGTCGGTGCGCAGGTGGAGCTGTCGACGTGGAGCTGCCGACTGGGGGTCGCTGCTGGCTGGGGCGCTACTGGCTGGGGCGCTGCTGGGTGGCCGGTGCTCGGGGGTGACGGTGTCGGCGGGGGTGGCCGGCGCGTCGGCTGGCTGGGGGTCGGACATGGCCGCGGAGTCTAGTCCCGGGCCCGCGCCGGCCTGGATGTCAGAGGGGCTGTGTAGGCTCCGGCCGTTCGCGTCCACCTGCTTGGAGTCCCCATGCGTCGTCCGTTGATCCCGTTGCTCGTGCTGGCGGCGCTGGTGCTGTCGGCCCTGCCGGC
>JBFKGB010000207.1:0-6656 GCA_041633535.1 Euzebya sp.
GCGGACCTCGAGACCCCCCTCATCGGCGCGGTCGAGCAGCTGCTGGACTTCCTGACCGCCACCGACGCCTGACCCCCCACCATCCGGTGGCGGGGTGAGCAGGATCCACCATGGTGGCTGGGTGAGCAGGATCCACCATGGTGGCTGGGTGCAGGGTCAGATGAGCTGCTGCACCGGCTTGTCCAGGTCGGTGTCCAGGTGCCCGGTGTCGTTGAACCGGCGCAGGATCCACCGCGGCCCCGCGATGACCAGATGGTTGATCGAGGCGTTGGCCGAGGCCACGAACGCGAACGGCTCGCTGCCGGTCGCCATGGCCAGGGCCGCCCCGATCACCCCGCCGTGCACGAAGGCGACGACGCGCTCGTCGGGGTGGGCCTCGGCGATGCGCATGATGCCGGTGCGCACCCGCGCGACGAACGCCTCACGCGGCTCGGCACCGGGGATCAGGCCCCAGTCCTGCTCCTCGAAGACGCGCTTCACGATCGGGTCGCCGTCGCGCGCCCGGATGCGGTACTCCCCACCGTCCCACTCCCCCAGGTGCACCTCGCGGAGCTCGGGCTCCTCCCGCGGGTCGAGCCCGAGAAGGCCGGCCAGGGGGGCGGCCGTCTGCTTCGTCCGTGTCAGCGTGGTCGTGTAGATCGCGCTGATCTCCTCGTGCTGCAGGCGCTCGGCGACAGCCTGGGCCTCGCGCAGACCCTCCTCGGCCAGCGGAGGGTCTGCATGTCCTCCCACCGTGGGGAAGACCTCCCCGGGACGGGCTGCCTGTGACTCGCCGTGACGGACGAGGAGCAGGTCACAGGCCCCGGGCGGGGGCCGGAATCGGTACTGGCGTACTGGTGCGTGCTCGGCGTTCATGGCTGCACCCTACGGAACAACCGGCGACGCCCGAGCTGACGCCCGTTCAGCTACGATGATGATGGCTAATGAGCGCTGTTCGCCTGTCGATGTGTGATGCGGTGACGCTGACCGACGAGGAACCCACCCATGGATCTCACCGATAGCGCGGCCGACGAGGCGGTCGACGAGGCAGTCGCACGGTCCCGTGCGGTCCACGCCCGCAGCCCCCTCCCCGTGATCGAGGTGGACCTCACCGGGACGATCGCCTTCGCCAACCCCGCGGTGGCAGCCATGGTGGGGACGACCGTCGACTCGTTGGTGGGCAGCCCCGCGTCGTCGCTGCTGCACGACGACGACACCGTCGGACGGCAGATGGTGGCGCACACCCTCAGCGCCCCGCCCGGCGACCTGACCGAGTGGGGACGGGTCTTCCGCCATGCCGAGGGGCACCAGATCCACGTCCGTGCGCGGACGGCCATGGTGCACGACAGCAGCGGGACGCCGGTCGGCGTCCTCGGCGTCTTCTGGGACGTCAGCCGCCAGAAGGAGGTCGAGGAGGACCTGCGGGCGGCGGTCGAGCGGGCGACCGTGCTGTGGGAGCACGCGCCGGTCGGTGTCATCGAGGGCACGCCCGAGGGGGAGATCACCTTCGTCAACCCGCAGATGGCGACGATGCTGCAGCGGGAGGCCGCCGACCTCATCGGGACGCAGGCGGCGGCCCTCGCCGACCCGACGTTCAGCGCCGAGATCGCCCGCAGCGTCGAGGATCTGCGCCGGGGCAGCACCTACATGGCCGAGCGACGGTACCTGCGGGGCGACGGCACGCCGTTCCCGGTGCTGGTGTCGACCGCAGTCCTGCACGACGCCGACGGGGAGGTCAACCGGCTGGCCGGCTTCGTGGTGGACGTGTCCGACATGGAGGCGCAGCGGGCGGCGTTGCGGGCGGCCGAGCAGGAGGCCAGCGCTGCCAACGCCTTCCATGCCGCGCTGCTGGCGGCCTCACCCGACGCCACCGTCATCACGGACCTGGCCACCGGCGAGGAGACCTACGCCTCACGGTCCCTGCAGCAGCTGCTGGACGTCGACTCCGCGGCACCCGTCCAGATCGCCGAGGGGGACCGCTCGACCCTCCGCACCGCCATGGACCGGGCACGGACACTCGCCGACGGTGAGGTGGTCGAGGTGCGGTACTGCATCGACACCGAGGGGGACGGCTGTCGGTGGGTACTGCACCGGCTGACCCCTTTCGCACGGGACGACACCGGCGCGGTCTCCGAGCTCATGGGCGTCGTCCGCGACGTCACCGAGAGCGTCGAGGCGGAGGAGCGCACGGCCCGCGCGCTGATGCACGACCACCTGACGGGACTGCCCGGACGTGCGCTGCTGCAGGACCGTCTGAGCCGGGCCTACGCGCGCGCTGCACGCGCTGACGGCGAGCTGGCGGTGCTGTTCGTCGACCTGGACGGCTTCAAGCGCGTCAACGACACGATGGGCCATGCCGCGGGTGACGAGGTGCTGCGCCAGGTGGCGCTGCGGCTGCGTGCGCTCGTGCGCGCGGCCGACACGGTGGCCCGCGTGGGCGGGGACGAGTTCGTCGTGGTCATGGAGCCGGACGACCACCGGCCGGACGTCGGCTCGCACCGGGACCAGGTCCTGCTGAGCGCCGAGCGGCTGCGCCAGGCGGTCGCCGAGCCGATCCTCCTCGACGGTCGACGACTGCAGGTGACCGCCAGCATCGGCGTCACCTTCGACCGGGTCCACGACGCCGGCCGCAGCGGCGGCCAGGAGGGCAGCGAGACCATCCTCCGCAAGGCCGACGCAGCGATGTACCGCGCCAAGAGCCTGGGCAAGGACCGTCACGTCGTCTTCGAGGATGGTCTGGGGAGTGACCTGACCGGCCGCATGCAGACGGAGCAGCACCTGCGCGCAGCGCTCACGGGGCGAAGGGACGCCGACGGGCCCGCGGACCGCGGTGCGGACGGACCACAGCTGAGCGCGGTGTTCCAGCCCGTGTTCAACGCCTCGGACGGTCGTTTGGTCAGCTTCGAGGCGTTGGCGCGGCTGCACGACGAGGCAGGCACCCTCCTCGACACCGACGCAGTCATCGGGGTGGCCGAGGACACGGGCCTCGTCGGCCACATCGGCGCGTTCGTGCTGGAGCGGGCGTGTGCACAGCTGTCGGACTGGCGTCGGCGGGGGGCGCTGCCGTCCGACGTCACGGTCGCGGTCAACCTCTCCGCCCGGCAGGTGCACGACCCCGACCTGCTGACCGACGTGCTGGGCACGATCCGCACCCACGGGATCAGCCCGCAGGACCTGGTCCTGGAGCTCACCGAGACGGTGCTGCTGGAGGCAGGACGGTCGGCGCTGGACACCCTGGGGCGGCTGCGTGACGCCGGCGTCGGCGTCGTCATCGACGACTTCGGGTCGGGCTACGGCAGCCTGCGCTACCTGGCCACGCTGCCGGTGTCGGGCGTCAAGGTGGACCGCAGCTTCACCCTGGCCATCCCCCACGACCCGACCAGCACCAAGATCGTGCGGGCGGTGATCGGCCTGGCCGACGACCTGGGCCTGACCTGCACCGTGGAGGGGATCGAGGACGCCCAGCAGCTGGCCATGATGCCGCCCACCGTCATGCTGCAGGGGTTCATGCTGGCCCGTCCGTCACCACCCGCAGAGCTGGACCTGGACGGGCTGGCCCAGCCGACCGCGGCCCGGCGATCCGCCCCGGCCTGAACGCGTCCCCTTGCACCACTAAGTGGAGTCTTACTATATTTACCGCATGACGCAGAACTCCACCTGGGACCTCCTCATCGTCAACGGCCTCGTCTTCGACGGCCACGGCGGCGCCCCCACCCGCACCGACCTCGCGATCAGCGACGGACGGGTCGTGCGGCACGGACGCGGGCTCGATCCCCAGGCGGCTGACCGCGTCATCGACGCCGAGGGCCGGTGGGTCATGCCGGGGCTGCTGGACATCCACACCCACTACGACCTGGAGGTCGAGCTGGACCCCGGCCTGCCCGAGGCGGTCAGGCACGGCACGACGACGGTGGTGATGTCCAACTGCTCGCTGGGCACCACCTTCGGCGCCCAGGTCCGCGACAACGGGACCTACGTTGAGAACCCGATCGTCGACTGCTTCGCCCGCGTCGAGAACATCCCCAAGCCGGTGCTGCAGCGGGCCGTCGACGCCATCGACTGGAGCGGGTCCGACGGCTACCTGACCCACCTGGACACCCAGCCGCTGGGGGCCAACGTGGTCCCGCAGGTCCCCCACTCGATGCTGCGCACCGAGGTCATGGGCCTGGAGGCCTCCGTCAGCCGCGATCCCTCCCACGAGGAGATCGTGCGGATGGCCCAGCTGCTGAACAAGGCGATGACGGAGGGGTACGCCGGCTTCTCCACCGACTCCCTCCCCTTCCACTACCTGGCCAACGACCCGCACCGCCGGACGCGCATCCCCACCCAGTGGACCACCCGCGAGGAGCTGCGGGTCCTGACCCACGTCGTGCGCCGCCACGACCGCGTCTGGCAGGGGACACCACCCAAGGACAACCCGGTGGAGGTCGTGAAGATGTTCCTCTTCACCTCCGGACGCTGGTACGGCAAGCCGCTGCGCACGACGTTCCTGACCTCGATGGACGTCCACACCGACCGCACCGTCCTGCCGCTGGGCAAGCTGCTGAGCCGCGTCATGAACTCGCGGCTGGTGGACGGCCGCTTCCGCATGCAGGCCCTGGCCGCGGAGTTCAAGGTCTGGGCCGACGGCCCCCTGACCCCGCTGTTCGAGGAGATCCCCGAGCTGCGCGAGCTGAACGAGCCGGACCTCGAGGACGCCGACGCCCGCCGGGCGATCCTGGACGACCCCAGCTGGCAGCAGCGCTTCCGCGAGGTGTGGATGGCTGGCAAGGACGGCAAGGGGCTCGCCGGCCTTCGCCGGCGTCTGGGCTACGAGGAGCACGCGGTGCCGCGCGACCTGCACCTGCTGGTCCTCGACGGCGAGACGCCCTGCCCGGAGTGGAAGGGCCTGACCTTCGCCGAGGTCCTCGACATCGCCCAGCGCCACCAGGCCACCGGCGAGGGGGCACGCTCGGACGCCGAGCGGGCCGCCCTGGAGGCCATGCCCGCGGGGATCGACGACGCGGGCCTGGTGATGCACCTGTTCCGCACCTACGACCTGGACCTGCGCTGGTACGCCGTCACGGCCAACGGCGACCCCGCGAAGCTGGAGGACGCGCTGTTCTTCGAGCACAACCTGCCGGGCTTCAACGACTCGGGGGCCCACCTGACCAACATGGCGTTCTACGACGCCAACCTGCGTGGCATGCAGATCGCCGCGCGTCGCGGCATGGACATGCTGGCCTGGCACATCAAGCGGCTGACCAGCGAGCCCGCACAGTTCTGGGACGTCGACGCCGGGACCCTGGACGTCGGCGCGGTCGCCGACGTGGTCATCATCGACCCTGCCGCGCTGATGACCTGGGACCCCGACACCACCATCCGCGTGGAGTACCGCGAGGAGTTCGACAACCACCAGATGGTCAACCGGCCCGA
This sequence comes from Euzebya sp., assembly GCA_041633535.1. Classification (GTDB taxonomy): domain Bacteria; phylum Actinomycetota; class Nitriliruptoria; order Euzebyales; family Euzebyaceae; genus Euzebya. The sequence continues at coordinate 5,395 of JBFKGB010000207.1, forward strand.
GGGGATCGTGACCCACACGGTCCTCGGCGGTCGCGTGGCCTGGGAGGACGGCGAGCTGGCACCCGAGGTCGGCAAGGTCCGGCTGGGCCGCACGCTGCTGGCGAGGACCTGATCCCACCTCACCCCCTCCACCACCACAGGTGGTACACCATCTGCTGCAATGGCACGACGTGAGCAGATGACGATCGACGACCTCGCCGCGACGACGGGGGTCTCGAGCCGCAGCATCCGCTACTACCAGACCCGGGGGCTGCTGCCCCCGCCGAAGGTGAAGGGCCGGCGGGGGTTCTACGACCAGCGCCACGTCGAGCGGCTGCAGCTGATCGCCGAGCTGTCCGAGGAGGGCCTGAACCTGCAGGCCATCGGCTGGCTGCTGGGCGGCGGCGGCGGGGTCGACTCCGACGAGCTGCGCCGGCTGAAGCGGGCGGTGCTGGACGGCTGGGTGTCGGATGACCCGGTCGAGATCTCCGCCAAGGACCTCGCCAAGGCGATGGCGCTGCGCGAGTGGGACGCCGAGGTCGCCGAGCGCGCCGTCGAGCTGGGCCTGCTGGAGCCCGTCGAGGACAGCGAGGCGTACATGATCCGCCTTCCCAGCGTCCTGGCCGCCGGGGCCGAGCTGGGCGAGATGGGCCTGCCCCCCGGGCGGATGCTGGACGTGCTCGAGCTGATGCGCGTCCACGCCAAGGCGGTGGGCGAGGCCTACGTGCAGGTCTTCGACGAGGCGGTCCTGGCCCCGTGGGACGAGCGCGGGCGTCCCGACGACGAGTGGGGTCAGATCGCCGAGGCGGTAGACCGCATCCGCCCCCTGGCCGGCGAGGCGCTCCTCAGCGTCTTCCGCCAGGTGATGGGCGACCTCATCGCCGAGCAGATCGCCACCGCCCAGCTGGGCGAGTAGCCGCTCCCCCGGTCGGTCGGCTGGTGCGCCCCCCGCCGCCCTCTCGACCCGGTCGCGCCCCACCGCCCGTTCGACCCGGTCGCGCCCCACCGCCCTTTCGACCCAGTCGTTCCTGGGAACCGTTCCCGGGTGGACCGATAGGGGCCCCGACAGCGGGGTCCTCGCGCCCTCTCGGCATCATCGCCCGAGCGCTGACGGCAGTTCAGTGGGTCGAGAGGGCGGGACGGGGCGGGACGGGACGGGACGGGAAGGCCGGACGGCGGCGCTCCGGCACAGTGTCACACCGAACGCTGATTCTCCGTTGACTGTTACACCAAATGGTGTCACAGTAATGATGTCGGCGCATCGAGCCGGCCCACCCCTCCCC
>JBFKGB010000208.1:0-6569 GCA_041633535.1 Euzebya sp.
CCCCGTCTGGTCGGTGCGACCGGGCCGTCACCACACCGCCGCGTTCTACCGCAACGGTGCGCTGCACCACCTGCTGAACCGGGCGATCGCCGAGATGACCCTGCTGCACGTCGCCTCGCTGCCCGAGGGACCCGACCACATGCCCGAGGCGTGGCAGGAGGCGCTGCGGCTGCGGGACCTGCTGAAGTTCGAGTTCTTCTTCGCCGACAAGCCGCGGTTCCGCACGGAGCTCGAGGCCGAGGCGAAGCTGATGGCGCCGGCATGGGACGGCAGCAGCATGCAGGCCGGGCAGGCCGGCAGGGCGCTGCAGCGGGTCATGCAGGGCGACGACACCGACAACGCCCCGGTCATCAGCGGTCCGCTGGTCGCCCACCACGTCCTGCGGTCCTTCCTGGACGCCCAGCTGGTCGCCGCAGAGGTCCTCGTGGCGCTGGGCGGCGGGACCGCCACGACCAAGGAGGCGCTGGTCTCCTCGTGCCTGACCCTGGGCCAGCAGATGGTCAGGCAGCGCCGCATCCACGGCACCGAGTCGGTGTCGCGCGAGCTGTTCGGCGGCTGCGCGAACCTTGCCGCCAACCGGGACCTGCTGACCGCAGCACCCGATGCGCAGCGCCGCCGTGAGGCATGGCGCCGCGAGCTGGCCGTCCTGATCGACCGGCTCGACAGCATCAACGACCTGGAGTCCCGGGCGACCCCGGCAGACCCGGCCGACAGCACCCTCCCCGACGTGTCCATCGACCTCGTGAGCCCCGACGCATGACCACCCCGCTGCACACCCTCCTGGACCGGGTCCGCTCGGCTCCCGACGGCCCGACCGTCGGCGCGATCTTCGACTACGACGGGACGCTGATCGACGGCTTCAGCGGCCTGTCGTTCATCCGCGACCGCTTCAAGCGGCGCCAGCTGGGCCCGACCGAGGCCGCACGCATCGCCCAGGCCGCGATCCGCGGCGTCCGGACCCCCGAGGAGTTCGCGGAGTTCCTGGACTGGTCGCTGCGGGCCTACCACGGCCGTGGGATCGAGGAGCTGCGCGAGATGGGTCGCGAGATCTTCGACGATGACATCGCGATGCGGCTGCGTCCCGAGACGTGGGCGCTGCTGGAGGTCCACCGCGCCAAGGGCCACACGCTGGTGCTGGCGTCCTCCGGCACGTCGCTGCAGCTCGAGGCGATCGCGGACGCGACCGGCATCGAGCACGTCATCGCCACCCAGATGGAGGTTGTGGACGGCAGGGTCACGGGCAAGCTGGCCCACCAGGCACCGTGGGGGCCGTTCAAGGCCGCGCAGGTGACCGAGCTCGCGACCGGCCTGGGCGTGGACATGGACCAGTCGTTCGCCTACAGCGACGGGGACGAGGACATCCCCCTGCTGGCAGCCGTCGGCAACCCCACGGCGGTCAACCCCCGCCCCGAGCTGCGCCGTGAGGCCCGCCAGAAGAAGTGGCCGGTCCTGGAGGGCGCGCCGGTCGGCGGCAGCTTCGGGGTCACGGCACCGGCGCGGACTGCCGCGATGCTGTCCAGCTTCGCCGGGGGCGCGGCGCTGGCCGGCCCCATCGGGCTGCTGCGTCGGTCCGGCCGGGCCTTCGTCGACACCACGATCGGTCTGGCGTCGGGGCTGAGCCTGAACCTGGGCGGCGTGGACGTGCAGGTGCTGGGCGGGGCGGAGTACCTGACGTCGGCCCGCCCCTGCGTGTTCATCTTCAACCACCGCTCGAACCTGGACGCCTTCGTCCTGATGAACCTGCTGCAGAAGGACGTCACCGCGGTGGCCAAGCAGGAGGTCGCCGACCTGCCCGGCTTCGGCCAGTTCTTCCGGATGGCCGACGTCGCCTTCATCGACCGGTCCGACTCGACCCAGGCCCGTCAGGCCATCCAGCCGGCGATCGACAAGATGACCACGGAGGGCGTCAGCCTGGTCATGGCCCCCGAGGGCACCCGCTGGCGCACCCCCGGCCTGGGCCCGTTCAAGAAGGGCGCGTTCCACATCGCCCGCCAGGCCGGGGTGCCGGTCGTGCCGATCGTGATGTCGGGCAACGGCGAGCTGCTGCCACCGGGGACCCCGGTGGTGCGGTCGGGCACGGTCAAGGTCGAGGTCCTGCCGCCCGTGGACGTGCCGTCGTGGGACCTCCAGGCGATGGACGAGTGCGTCGAGCAGGTGCGCAGCGACATGCTGCACACCCTGATCGAGCTGATCGCCGCCTAGGTCAGCTGTCGACCAGGGCGGTCAGCTCGGCCATCTCGTCGATGAAGTCCTGCAGCATGCCCCAGATGTCAGGGACCATCTCGCGGTCGGCCACCAGGCCGAACTGCAGCTCGTCGCGGTAGCTGAACAGCGTCACGTTCAGCCCGATGCCGTCGTAGATGGCGCTGACCGGGTAGATGCCCTGCATGCGGGCACCCCCCAGGTACAGCGGGATCGGCGGGCCGGGGACGTTCGACACGACGACGTTGAACGGCGTGCGCACCCGGTCGGCCCAGCGCAGCCGCGCGATGGTGCGCGAGGCCGTCGCGGCCAGGGCCGGCGTGGCGAACTGCGTGAAGTCCCGCAGCACGCTGGCCGGCACGGCGTTGCCCGTCTTGGCGACGTTCATGGCCGAGGACGCGGCGGCCAGCCGTGCCGCCGGGTCGTCCAGGTGGGTCGGCAGCACCGCGATCATGGCGTTGACCTGGTTGCCCGCGTCACCCTTCTGGTCCTCGGACCGCACCGAGATCGGCACCATGGCCTGCAGCGGGTCGACGCCCAGCTCACCGGTGCGCTCCAGGTAGCGGCGCAGCGCCCCGCCGGTCAGCGCCATGACGACGTCGTTCAGCTTGCACCCGTAGGCGTCCTTGATCCGCTTGACGTCCTTCAGCGGCAGCGAGCCGTAGGCGAAGCGGCGGTGGGGCGAGATGACACCGTTGAAGGGTGAGGGGGGCGCCTGCAGCAGCGGCTTGTCCATCAGCCCCTCCCCCAGCCGCTCGCGCAGCTGCGGCGGCGCGGCACGCTCGGCCATGCGACCCAGCAGCGGCAGCGCACCCGCGGCGCGGACGGCCATCCGGCCCATCCGCAGCGGCTGCTTGGCGAAGCCCTTGGCGGACCGCAGCAGCATCTCCCCCTCGCTGGGCTGCGCCTCGGCCGCCATCGGCTCGCGGTAGCCCGGCACCGGCGGCGTCGGCTCGAGGTCCAGCAGGACCCCCAGGATGTCGGCACCCGACACCCCGTCGATGGTCGCGTGGTGGTTCTTGGAGAGGATGGCGATCGTGCCGTCCGCCATGCCCTCGATGACGTAGGTCTCCCACAGCGGCCGGGACCGGTCCAGCGGCCGGGCGTGGATCCGCGCGACGATGTCGGCCAGCGTGCGGTGGTCCCCCGGCGCCGGCACCGCGATGCGGCGCACGTGGTACTCCAGGTCGAAGTCGGGGTCGTCGATCCAGTACGGGTGGTCCAGACCCAGAGGGGTCTCGACCAGGCGCCACCGGAACGGCGGCAGCAGGTGCAGCCGGTTGCGGTAGACGTCCATGATCGTCTCGTAGCCGAAGCCCTCGGGCGCGGTCGAGGGGTCCACGAAGATCACCGACGCCACGTGGAGCGGCAGCCCGGGCTGCTCCAGGTTGAGGAACATCGTGTCCAGCCCGCTGAGTTGTCGCATGTGCGTGATCGCCCTCCGAGACGTCGTCCGGTCCCGGAGCCTAGTCAATGCAGGCCAGCGCCGTCACGTGGCCGACAGCAGCGCGACCTCCTCCTCGACCGCCTCGACGATCTGCTGCGGGTCGGGGATCAGCGCCGGGTCCGTCGCGATCCCCACGACGACCGAGCCGGCGTAGGAGAAGATCGTGGCGCTGGTGCTGATCGGCCCGGACTGCGGCGCCCACGACAGCACGCCGCTGACCGGCACCCCGGCGAGGGTCACGGGGTGCCGCGGACCCGGCACGTTCGTGGCGACCAGGCTGGCCTTGTCGGCGAAGAACTGCACCAGCACGTCCTCCAGCGAGGACGGGGTCAGCCCCATGCCGGCCAGCAGGCCGATGGAGGTGACGGCCTCCGGCGTCGCCTTGATCGTCCCCATCGTGCGCTGGACCGCCCGCAGGCGTCCCAGGGGGTTGGCGACCCCGACGGGGAGGGGGCAGAAGACCAGCCCGAAGTCGTTGCCGAGCTCGCGCGGCACCGGGCGGTCCAGGGGGCGCAGGTTGACCGGCACCAGGGCCCGGATCTCCTCCGCCGGGCTGCCCATGTCCACCAGGCAGCGACGCAGCGCGCCGGACAGGGCCGCCAGCAGCACGTCGTTCACGGTCGCGTCGTGGGCGTGGGCGGCGTCGCGGATGGTGTCCAGCGGCATCCCCCGCGACCATGCCGCCACCTTCCGGCCGCTCTGGGGTCCGCGCAGCGCGGTGGCGGTGTCGGCGGGCAGCAGCGCGTCGTGGGCCAGCGCCTCGACGACGCCGATGCCGGTGGCCACCGCGTCCAGCAGGTGCGACGGTGCCGAGACCACGTCGCGGGCGACGTCGACCGCGCTGTGCACCAGGGTGCGCAGCATCCCTCCGCGGCGGTCCGTGGTCGTCAGCTGCGGGCGGGGCTGGGGCTCGGCGTCCTCGGTGAGGGACAGCAGCACCTGTGCCAGCGACACCCCGTCGGCGATGCAGTGGTGGACCCGCACCACGATCGCGGCACCACCCTCGTAGCCGTCGACCAGCCAGGCCTGCCACAGCGGGTGGCGCCGGTCCAGGTCGCGGCTCATCACGTCGCCCACGAAGGTCTGCAGCTCGTCGTGGCCGCCGGGCGAGGGCAGCGCCACCCGGTGCACGTGCAGCGCGATGTCGAACAGCGGGTCGTCCTCCCACCGCGGCACCCCGATGCGGTGGTCGCTGACCCGCTGCGTGAAGCGCGGGTACTCCTCCACCACCCGGCCGTGGAGCAGGTCGGTGACCTCGTCCCAGTCCGGGGTCTTGTCAAGCCACAGGACCGAGGTGATCACCATCGGGTTGGTGGGCCGGTCCATGTGGAGCCAGGCGGCGTCGACGGGGCGCATGAAGGTGGGCATGGCCCGATCCTGCGTCGGCCCTGCTGTCCGCCGCAGGGTCGAGGGTCCCGTCCCGGGCAGGACCCTCGGTCAGGCCTCGCGGACCTGCCGCTTCAGGCGGGCGAGGATCGCGCTCATGCCGCGCATGCGCAGCGGCGAGATCATCGCGGCCAGGCCCAGGCGGTCGTGGAAGTCGTCCTCGACGGCCAGCACCTCCTCGCGGCTGGCCCCGTCCAGCCCCTGGGCCAGGATGCCGGCGAACCCACGGGTGGTCGGCGCCTGCGGGGGCGCGTCGAAGAACATGTGGACCGTGCCGTCCTCCTCGACGCGGGTGGTCAGGAAGAAGGGTGTCTGGCACTCCTCGACCTGCTCCATGGAGCTCGAGTCCATGCCCTCGGGCAGCGGCGGAAGGGTGTCGGACATCTCGAGCAGCAGCTCGGTCCGCAGCTCGTCGGGCGCCGCAGCGAAGTCCAGGACGATCTCCTCGAGCTTGGTGGGCAGTGGCATGGCTGGTCCTCGTGTTCGGGGTGGCACGGTTGGCACTGGCTGACAGGGGCGATGCTGTGCCTACAGTTGCAGCCGCGTGCACACCCCGCACCGACTGCGCCCGCAGACCACGCAAGGATGAGAGGCCCCGACACATGGCAGCGCCGACCGACAGCAAGATCGCCGAGTACGCGAACCCGAAGATGCTGGTGACCACCAGCTGGGTGGCCGAGCACCTCGACGACCCCTCGGTGGTGATCGTGGAGAGCGACGAGGACGTGCTGCTGTACGACAGCGGCCACATCCCCGGCGCGGTCAAGGTCGACTGGCACACCGAGCTGAACGACCAGCTGGCCCGTGACTACGTCGACGGCGAGCGCTTCGCGGCGCTGATGGACGCCAAGGGCATCAGCCGCGACAGCACCGTCGTGTTCTACGGCGACAAGTCCAACTGGTGGGCCGCCTACGCCCTGTGGGTCTTCACCCTGTTCGGCCACCCCGACGTGCGTCTGATGGACGGCGGTCGGCAGAAGTGGGAGGACGAGGGTCGCGAGATGACCCGCGAGAAGCCCGCCGTCGTCACCGGCAGCGACTACCCCGTGATCCCGCGCGACGACTCCCGGATCCGCGCCATGCGGCCCGACGTCGAGGCGCATCTGCAGACCGACGGTCGCCTGGTCGACGTGCGGTCGCCGCAGGAGTTCACCGGCGAGAAGCTGCACATGCCCGACTACCCGCAGGAGGGTGCGATGCGCGGCGGGCACATCCCCGGCGCCAACAGCGTCCCGTGGAGCCGTGCGGCGGCCGAGGACGGCACCTTCCTGCCCGCCGAGCAGCTGCGGGCCATCTACGAGGGCGAGATCGGGCTGTCCCCCGACGACGACGTCATCGCCTACTGCCGCATCGGCGAGCGGTCCAGCCACACCTGGTTCGTCCTGACCCACCTGCTGGGCTACGACAACGTGCGCAACTACGACGGTTCGTGGACGGAGTGGGGCAACGCCGTCGGCGTCCCGATCGAGCGGTAGCCCACCCACGCCGCGCGGCGTCACCGGTCCGGTGACGCCGCACGGGTTCAGCCACCGGC
>JBFKGB010000209.1:0-6565 GCA_041633535.1 Euzebya sp.
CGTCACCGCCGACCTCGGCGGTGTCCTGGGCGTAGGACAGCAGCCGCGGCGGGTAGCGGAAGATGTCGTCACGGGCCTTCAGCGAGGACCCGGCGACGATCAGGAACGGGAAGAACAGCGCCAGGCCGACGACGGTCAGCACGATGTACAGCCCGATGCGCCGCAGCAGCACCTGACGGCCGGTGCCACCGACGACCCGGGAGGACCCCCGCTTGGCTGCGCGGCCCGCGGCGCGCTGACGCGCAGCCGACGCCTTGGCGGCGGCCGTCGTCGCGGCCTGCTCGGTGGCGGGTGTGGACATGTCAGGCTCCTTCGACCTCGGCGCGCTGCCGCTGGAACTGGACGAACGTGAAGGCGAAGATCAGCAGGAACAGCACCCAGGCGACGGCCGAGGCGTAGCCCTGCGCGAAGCGCCGGAAGCCCTGGTCGTACAGGTAGACGACCGGGGTCAGCGTCGAGTTCTGCGGGCCGGAGCCGATCGGGGTGAACGACGGGAACAGCACGACGGCCTCGCCGAACAGCTGCAGCGCCAGGATGCCGGTCGAGGCGACGACGAAGAACGTGGTGGGCGCCAGCTGGGGGATGGTGATGTGGCGGAACCGCTGCCAGCGGGTCGCCCCGTCGATCATGGCGGCCTCGTGCAGGGTCGGGTCGACCGACTGCAGGCCGGCGAGGAACAACACGGTGTTGAACCCGACGTACTGCCAGCTGAACACGATGACGAGGCTGATCAGGGCCAGGCCGTTGTCGCTGAGCCACTGGGGCTGGCCGGCGATGATCTCCGGCAGCAGCGGCAGGGCGTTCCACGCCCCGGCGATCAGGCTGATCAGGTAGTTGATCCAGCCGACGGTGGAGTTGAACAGCTGGCGCCAGATCAGCGCGACCGCCACGACGCCGGCGATGGAGGGGACGAAGTACAGGGCCCTGAAGACCTTGATGCCGGGCGCGTTGCTGTTCAGCAGCGTCGCCAGGAACAGCGCGGGGATCACCGACAGCGGCAGCGCGAGTGCTGCGAACACCAGGATGTTGAGGATCGACTTCCAGAACAGCGGGTCCTGGGCGCCGACCACGACGCTGCCGAAGCGGGCCAGCTCGCTGTAGCCGTTCAGCAGCACGTCGGACCCGACCTGCCCGGCCTCGGCCGTGGCGACGGTCAGGGAGAAGATCCGCACGTAGTTGGCCAGCCCGATGAACTCGGGGGTCCCGAAGGCGTCCCAGTCGTTCAGGCTGACGTACAGGCTGAACAGCAGCGGCCCGGCGAAGAAGGCCAGGAAGCCCAGCAGGTTGGGGCTGACGAACAGCAGCCCGTCGATCGAGGCGTTGCCCTTGGGGGTGGCCCGCAGGTGACGCGCGACGTCGGGCTGGCTGGTGCGGGCGGCGGCGACAACGCTGATGAGGGCCAGGGCGACCAGGGCCAGCCCGGTCGGCGAGGCGGCGCGGCCCAGGAAGGTCAGCAGGCCGGGCAGCAGCCCCACCGCGACCAGGGTGGCCGCGACGGCGGCCAGGCCGACCCACCGGGCGTACCGACGGATCGGCTCGACGGCGGTCAGCGCGTAGGCCGCGATGGCGACCAGCAGGAAGGGGACGCCGCGACCGAAGGACGCGCCCAGCGCGTCCAGCCCGACGAAGACGTCGGTGGTCTGCAGCAGCACGACCGTCGCGGCGACGAAGGTCAGGTAGTCAACGACGACGGCGGCCATGCGACCGCTCTGGGTGCGGCGCAGCAGCCCGGTGACGGCGACGACGTCGGCCAGCACGACCGCGGACAGGCCGATCAGCAGCCCGGTCGCCAGCCCACCGCCGATGGTGGAGGAGGCGGTGACGGCCACCGCGGCGACGGCGGCCAGGACGCCGTGCACGACGTGCCAGGCCGCGAGGCCACGCGTGAACCCGGGGGCGGACAGCGCGCGGGCCAGCCTGGGCTGGTGGTCCAGCGACAGGGTGCTCATCGGTCGGCTCCGGCTCGTCGTGCGGGTGGGGGCAGGTGTGCGTCAGGGGCCGCACCATGTGGCGCGGCCCCTGACCGGGGGCTAGAAGGTGGCGTCCAGCGGACCGCAGACGCTCTGCTGGAACTCGTCCAGCGTCACGTCACCGGCGACCAGCGCCTCGATCTGGGGTGCCAGCGCACCGTCGAACGCGGGCCAGTCACCCTCCCACAGCGGACCCTCTGCGACGGGGTTCTCGCTGATCCCGTCGACGAACGCCTGGGCGTTGTCCGGCGGGGTGAAGGTCAGGAAGGTGTCGATGACGGCAGGGTCGTCGATGCGGGACGGGATGTTGGCGCCCAGCTCGGCGATGGTGCCCTGGACCTCACCGGAGGTCAGACGGGTGACCAGGTCGAAGGCCTCCTCCGGGTGCTCGGTGTTGGCGTTGACGACGTAGGCGCCCCAGAACAGCCAGTTGGAGGGGCCACCGGGACCGTCGGGCAGCTTCACGGTGTCCCAGTCGAACGTGGCGGAGGCACGGGTGCCGGGGGTGGCCCAGCGACCGTTCATGAACATGCCCACCTGGCCGGCCAGGAACGGCGGCTCGGCGTCCTCGCCGTAGGGGACGGCGATGCCGTCCTGGTACAGGCCGGTCATGAACTCAAGGCCCTCGCGTGCCTCGTCGGAGTCGACGGCGCACTCGGTCCGGTCGTCGTTGAAGAAGGAGCCACCGGCAGCGTTGATCCAGTAGCCGGGGTTGGCCCACCAGTTGTTCATGCCGAAGCCGGCGATCTGGGGGTCAAGGCCTGCGACGGCCTCGGCGACCTCGCGGAAGGACTCCCAGTTCCACTCGCCGTTGGCGGCCAGCTCGCGGGGGTCCTCGGCGCCGGCCTCGGCGATCAGGTCCATGTTCAGGTACAGCGCGAAGGTCGACACGTCGCGGGGCAGGCCCCACAGCGCGGAGTTGTCGCCGGCCTCGGTGTCGACCGTCAGCAGCTCCATGACCTCGCTGTAGTAGGCGTCGTCACCGGCGTAGGCGTCGGTGCCCTCGGCGATGTCACGCAGGTCCAGGATCAGGCCACGGGAGGCGAAGTCGGCCACGTCGGTGCCGGGGATCCAGAACACGTCGGGGGCGGTGCCCGCGGCGATCTCGGTGCGCAGGACGTCCTGGTAGGAGGAGGTCTCGGAGCCACCGGGCTCGTAGGACAGGCTCACCTCGTCCCAGGCGGCGTCGACGGTCTCGCTGACCTCGGAGTAGACGTCGATCTCGGCCTGGTTGTCGGGGCGGGTGCGCCAGCGCAGCGCGATCTCGCCGTCAGCAGGCTCGTCGGCGGGCTCGTCCGCCGGCTCGTCGACGGCCGCGTCAGTGGTCTCCTCGGCCGGCTCGGCGGCATCGGTGCCACCGTCGGAGGTGTCGGTGCTGACCTCGCTGCCACAGGCAGCCGCCAGCATCGCCAGGACCAGTGCAAGTCCCAGCCAGCGGTATCGGCTCATCGTCTTCCCTTTCAGGTTGGACGCCGACCGAGGTGGCCGCCGTCGCGGAACGCAGATCTGTGGTCAGCCCGGGGCGCGGGCGGTGGCGGCGGCCGTGTCGGCGGCCGTGATCTCCAGCCGCGGGATGGCGTCGCGGGCGGGGTCGCCGAGCACCGGCGCGGCGCCACGCAGCAGGGTCGCGGAGTCCTCGGGCAGGGTGTCGTTGATGAACACCCCCAGGGCGGTCTCGACGCTGGCCCGGACCTTCAGCTTCGCCGGTGAACGGTGTGGGGGCAGGAACTCGAAGGCCAGCCGGTGGTCGGCGACCGGGCTGCCGTCCTCGGCGGCGGGGGCCTCGTGGCAGACCATCATGTAGGCCATGGGCTCGTCCCAGACGCGGTCGTAGGCCTCGACGACCGTCCGCAGGGCCAGCGCCAGGGACACGCGCTCCTCGGCGTCCAGGTCGCTGAGCCGCCCCACGCCGTCGCGGCGTGCGCGGACGTGCACCTCGAAGGGCCAGTCGGGGGCGAAGGGCACCGCGGCGACGAAGGCGTCGTCCAGGAACAGGCAGCGGTCGCTGGCCGCGTCGGCGTCGACGACCGCCTGCGACAGCGACGCCCCGGTCCGTGCACGGTGGCGGGCCAGCGCATCGACGCGGTGGGCCACCGCCGGGGGGATGCGGTCCAGGGCGTAGATCTGTCCGTGCGGGTGCGACAGGGTCGCCCCGACGTCCTCGCCCCGGTTCTCGAAGACCATGACCACACGGATGCTGGGGTCGGCCCACAGGGCTGCCGACCGGTCGGCCCAGATCGCGATGACCCGAGCCAGCTCGGCGTCGGTGAGGGTGGCCAGCGACCCGGTGTGGGTGGGCGTGTAGAGCACCACCTCGCAGCGACCCAGCGACGTGCCGGTCACCCGGTCCACACCTGCCACCGACGGCCCGGGAGGGGCCGGGGGCGGGGTGGGGCTGAAGGAGGGGAACCGGTTGTCGAAGACCGCGGCCTGGTAGTCCACCGGCACCTCGGGCCCGCCGGGGCACAGCGGGCACCCGGCTGCCGCCGCCGTCGCGGACGGTGCGTGCGGACGGGTGTTGCGTGCCGGGGACACCGCGACCCAGGCGTCGCGCAGGGGGCTGTAGCGCTGGTGGATCGCCGGCGGGTCCGCGACCGCGACCGACGCCGTCGGCAGGACCGTCGGCACCGCCCGTGCGTCGCCGTCGACGTACAGGTGCAGCCAGCGCCCGTCAGGGTGCTGGATGTCCCGCCGCTCGACCAGGTTCGCCATGTGTCCGTAGTGTGTACTGCGGGTTTCGAAGTCTTGTCAAGAGGCGTCGGCGCTTTCGGTTACGAAAGCTGCGACAGCTGTAGGAGGAGCGCGGCCCACGCCTCGACGGACGAGGCGCCCAGGTGCAGCAGGTTGCCGTTGCGCACCGCGACGGGTGCGCCGTCCAGCGGGCCCCCGACGGCGCGGGCCAGCTCCTCGGCACCCGACTCCGGCGTCAGCTCGAGCGTCTCGAGCCACGGCCCTGCCGCGCACGGCTCGTCGTCGCCGAACCGGACCCGGGACGGCCGGACGTCCCGTGGCCAGCCGCCCGGGCTGCCGGCGTGGGCGACGACCGCGCCCAGCCGGTCGGTGAGGCCCGACGGCGTCGGGGTGTCGACCCAGACCGCCTCGTCGTCGCGCACCAGGCTGCGCGGTCCGACGACGACGGTGACGCCAGCGTCCAGCGCGGCCTCGACCGTGGCCAGCCGGGCCGGGGTCACCCGGTGGAAGGCCGGCAGCACGACGATGTCGTAGCCGGTCAGGTCGGCGTCGTCGGCGACGACGTCCACGACGTGCCCGGCCGCGCGCAGCGCCCGGTGGGCCGCCACCGCGAGGGTCCGGTGCGAGGCGTCGTGGGTCTGGGGGAGGATGTCCAGGATCCACGCGTCGGCGTAGTCCGACACCACAGCGGCGGTGGCACGGGCACGCGGCGGCGCGGTGGCGGGCAGCGCCCGGGCGGCGGCCGCCACCTCGGCGTAGGCGGGTGCCTCACGACGGTCGTGGGTCAGCAGGGCGGCGTGGTGCTGCTCCTGCCCGGCGCGGGCCATCCGCCAGCGGAAGACCAGCAGCGTGTCGATGCCCTGCGCGGCGGCGTCGGCGATCCACGTCCCGACCTGGCCCGGCGGGACCGCCGGGTTGTCGCCGGTCCAGTTGACGGGTCCGGGCTGCTGCTCGACGACCCAGGCGCGTCCGCCGCGGGCCTCCACCCCCTCCCCCGCCTGCATCGCGGTGCCGCGGGCCAGGTCCAGGTTGAAGGCGACCTCGGCGGGACCGGCCAGGCCGTGGGGGTAGCTGTCGATGGCGCCGATGCCGTTGGGGCGGTGGACCGCCCGGCTGTCGATGTCGAGGTCACCCATGTAGAGGTTGGTGAACGTCGGCACCCCCGGCGCGTGTGCGGCCAGGACCTCGCGCTGCAGGGCCAGGCCGTCGCAGACCTGGCTGCTGGCGAAGCGCCGGTGCGCGAGCTCCAGGCTGGGGTTGTGCACCGTCATGGTGGGCGCCGGCAGCTCCACGGCATCCCAGTCCGGGTAGGTCATCGACCAGAAGGTCTGCCCCCACACCTCGTTGAGCGTGTCGACGTCGCCGTGTCGCTCGGCCAGCCAGGTGCGGAACGCCTGCTGGCACGCCTCACACCAGCACCGGGCCGAGTCGTGGTTGCCCGGCTCGTTGTCGATCTGCCAGGCGTCCAACGCCACATGGGCGCCGTAGCGACGGGCCATCACCTCGGCGACCCGGCAGGACTCCTCCCGGTACGCCGACGACGTCGGGCAGGTGTGACGGCGGCTGCCGTAGGGACGCGGTCGGCCGTCGGGCCCGACGATGCGGACCTCCGGACGCTCACGCATCAGCCAGACCGGCGGTGTGGCGCTGGGCGTGCCCAGGACGACGCGCATGCCCGCCCCGGCGATCGCCTCGACGGCACGGTCCAGCCAGCCCAGGTCCCACCGGTCACGCGAGGGCTCCATCCGTGCCCAGGCGAACTCACCGATCCGCACCACCTGCAGCCCCAGGTCGGCCATCCGCGCGACGTCGTCGGCCCAGTCGGTCTCGGGCCACTGCTCGGGGTACCAGCACACGCCCAGCCGCATCAGCCGCTCACCGCCACGGTCGCCTCGCCGGCCAGA
>JBFKGB010000210.1:0-6536 GCA_041633535.1 Euzebya sp.
GGTGGCGCTGGCGGTCGGCGCCATCGGGCTGTGGACGGCGACGACCGTCGCGGCCCTGACGGCCGGGCTGACCGCCTGGGCGGTGATCCCGATCAACGCCGCCTGCAGCTTCGCCCTGTTCACGGTCCTGCACGACTCGGCCCACCGCGGGGTCGGGCGGGCCAGGATCGCCAACGAGGTCCTGGGCCGGATCGCCGCCCCGTTCGTCACGCTGTACGCGTCCTTCCCGATGTTCCGCCACATCCACCTGACCCACCACCGCTTCGTCAACGAGGGGCCGGACGTCGACCCCGACGAGTGGATGGTCCGCGGGCCCTGGTGGCAGCTGCCCCTCCGCTGGATGGTCGTCGACGTGCACTACGCCCGCTTCTACGCCCGTCAGGTGGCGGGCCGCCCGCGCAAGGAGGTCGTGGAGTCCCTGGCGGTCGTGGCGATCGCGGTCGCCGTGGTGACCGGGCTGGTCCTGACCGGCAACGGCCCCGCCTTCCTGCTGGTGTTCCTCATCCCCCAGCGCATCGCCCTGGTCGTGCTGGCCTGGTGGTTCGACTGGCTGCCCCACCACGGGCTGGAGGGGACCACCACCGACGGGCGCCTGCAGTCCACCCGCAACGTCATCGGCCTGGAGTGGCTGCTGACCCCGCTGCTGTTCAGCCAGAACTACCACCTGGTCCACCACCTGCACCCGATCGTGCCGTTCTACCGCTACGTCGAGGCGTGGCGGCAGAACGAGGAGGCCTACCTGGCCCACGACCCGGCCCTGTCGACGGTGTCGGGGCGGACCCTCAGCGTCGAGGACTACCGGGCCCTGCGCGGGCTGGCGGACGCCAGCGGCTGACCAGCGGTCGCCCGGCGGCTGACCAGCGGCTGACCAGCGGTCTGGAGGCGGCCACCACCGACGTTCTAGGGTTGCCCGCCCCTCCCGAGGAGCGTCCAGTGGTCCTGTTCCACCCCCGCAACACCGACTTCAGCCACCTCGACCCGGAGTCCCGCCGGATCGTCACCGGCCTGATCGACTGGTTCGAGGCGAAGGGCAAGGTGCAGCTGAAGCACGACGACCATGAGCGGGTCTGGTACGCCGACTTCCTGGAGGCCCAGCGTGACCTGGGGCTGTTCGCGACCTTCCTGACCCCGCAGGCGGAGGGGGACGACGAGCACACGCGGTGGGACACGACCCGCATCGACGCCGTCAACGAGGTGCTGGGGTTCTACGGCCTGGCGTACTGGTACACGTGGCAGGTGACGATCCTGGGGCTGGGCCCCATCTGGATGAGCCCGAACGCCGAGGCCAGGCAGCGCGCCGCACAGCTGCTGCGGGACGGCGAGGTGTTCGCCTTCGGGCTGTCGGAGAAGACCCATGGCGCCGACATCTACTCCTCCGACATGCTGCTGGAGCCGGGCGATGACGGCGGGTTCACCGCCAACGGCGGCAAGTACTACATCGGCAACGCCAACGCGGCGCGGATGACCTCGACGTTCGGTCGTCGCACCGACGACGGGGGCTACGTCTTCTTCGCCGCCGACAGCCAGCGACCGGACTACGAGGTCGTCAAGAACGTCATCAACAGCCAGAGCTACGTCGCCGAGTACCAGCTGACCGACTACGCGGTGTCGGCCGCCGACGTGCTGCACGAGGGTGACGAGGCGTGGAACGCGGCCCTCAACACCGTCAACATCGGCAAGTACAACCTGGGGTGGGCGTCGATCGGCATCTGCACCCACGCCCTGTACGAGGGCGTCACCCACGCGGCCAACCGCAACCTCTACGGCCGGTGGGTCACCGACTTCCCCCACGTGCGGCGGTTGCTGACCGACGCCTACACCCGCCTGACCGCGATGAAGCTGTTCGCGATGCGTGCCGAGGACTACCTGCGCAGCGCCTCCGCGGAGGACCGCCGCTACCTGCTGTTCAACCCGCTGGTCAAGATGAAGGTGACGATGGAGGGCGAGCGGGTCATCGACGACATCTGGGACGTCATCGCCGCCAAGGGCTTCGAGAAGGACACCTACTTCGAGATGGCCGCCCGTGACATCCGGGCGCTGCCGAAGCTTGAGGGCACCGTCCACGTGAACCTGGCCCTGGCCCTGAAGTTCCTGCCCCAGTACCTGTTCAACCCCGCCGAGTACGACGTCGTGCCCACCGTCAACGACCCCGTCGACGACACCTTCCTGTTCGACCAGGGGCCCGCCAAGGGGCTGTCGAAGATCCGCTTCCACGACCACCGGCTGGCCTTCCAGGGCTGGGACCTGCCGAACGTCAGGCTGTTCGCCGAACAGGTGGAGGCGTTCACGGCCCTGCTGACCACTGCGCCACCGGCCGCGGAGCAGCAGCAGGACCTCGACCTGCTGCTGAGCGTCGGGCAGCTGTTCAGCATGGTCCCCTACGCCCAGCTGGTGCTGGAGCAGGCCCGGATCATGGACCTGGACGAGGCGCTGGTGGACCGGATGTTCGCGGTGTTCGTGACCGACATGTCGGCGTTCGCCCTGGAGCTGCACGGGCGGGCCGGCGCGACCGCGGGCCAGGCCGAGGGGGCGCTGGGCCTGATCCGGCGTGCCGTGGTGGACGCAGCGGGCGAGGAGCAGGTCTGGAAGACCGTCCACGGCCTGTCCGGCAGCTACGAGATGGACGCCTGAACAGCAGGAGTCACAGGCCGGGGTGGCGAACTGTGGGGCATGCGATCCCGACTGCGCCATCCCGCTCTGCTGCTCGTCGCCCTGATGCTGGCGACCCTGGCCCCGGCACTGCCCTCCGCGGCAGCGGCCCCGGTCACCCAGGTCCACTACGTCCAGACCTCCGCGCAGGGCGGCGCCCTGATCCGCGTCGAGGTGCGGCGGGACCCCGCGTTCGACGACCAGAAGCAGGGCGTGCTGCTGAACTACTCGCCCTACAACTCCATCGGGTCCATCCCCGGCGGCGTCAACGGCACCGTGGTGCAGGGCAACAGCGACATCACGCGCCACCTGGGCGAGGGCATCGCCGCGGCCGCCGCTGACGTGCTGGGCACCCGCGGGTCGACCGGCTGCTGGGACTACGGCGGCCTGGACGAGCAGCAGTCGGGCATCGACGTCGTCAACTTCCTGGCCGGCGAGACCCCCGACGTCGACGGCAACTTCCTGACGTGGTCCAACGGCCGCGTGGGCATGACCGGCGTCAGCTACGAGGGCACCACCGCCAACATGGTGGCCGCCGCCGGTGACCGCGCCCCGGGCCTGAAGGCCGTCGTGCCGATCGCCGCGATCAGCCACTGGTACGGCTACGCCTACTCCAACGGCATGCGCTTCTTCCTGAACTCCGAGTCGGCCACCGACGAGGGCTTCGACACCCCGCTGCTGTTCGACCACGGCTTCAGCGACACGTTGCACACCGACAACGCCGTCGAGGGCGCGATCGCCCACAACGACGGTGACTGCGGCGCCATCGAGCACGAGATGCAGGCCTACAGCCGCAACCCCGACTACACCGAGTTCTGGCAGGAGCGCGACTACAGCGTCCCCACCGCCGAGCAGTGGACCGCCGCGACGATGATCGTCCACGGCTGGAACGACTACAACGTCAAGCAGGACGAGGCCATCGACCTGTACGAGCACCTGGCGACCCTCGACGACCCGACCACCGCGTCGGTCGAGGGGCCCAGCGACCTGCGCCTGTGGATGACCCAGTCCCGCCACGCCAACGGCACCGGCAACGGCTACTCCGAGACGCTGGCCAGCTTCTGGCGCGCCAACCTGCTGAACCCCGGCACCCCGGCGCAGCTGGACGCCGCCGCGTTCCTCGAGGGCCAGGCGCCCGTGTACACCCGTCCGCAGGTCGGCGGCAGCGCCGGGGCCGACGACGACGCCGTGACCGACTTCACCGAGTACCCGCCGGTCGCCGGTGCGCAGCCGCTGGAGCTGTTCCTGAACCGCACCTACGAGCAGGACGTCCCCGGCGTCACCGTCCCCGGTCCGGGCACCGGCGAGGTCGGCGAGCTGTCCCTCACCAACCGCTTCGGCGGCCCGACCGACGGTCGGCCCGGTGCGTACGGCGCGACGTCCTCGTGGCTGGACAGCGCGCTGGCCACCGAGGAGGTCAGCAACCGCGACCCGTGGAGCAACGACGGGAAGCCGGCCAACGGCCAGATCGGCGGACAGGGCTACTACTCCCTGGCCTTCTCGACCCCCGCGGTGACCCGTGACACCCGCATCCTGGGCAGCGCCGTCCTGGACGGCGTGTTCCAGACCGCCGCCCCCGTGGCCGGCGGTGCGATCACCCCGATCCTGGTCGACATCACCCCCTCCGGCGCCTACCGGACCATCCAGCGCGGGTTCATGAACCTGGACTACCGCGACGGCCGCGAGGCCTCCGCCGGTCCCATGTCCGGCTGGGAGGACGTCGTCATCGAGCTGCTGCCCGAGGACTACGTCGTGGCCAAGGGCAACCGGATCGGTCTGATCCTGCAGTCCTCCAACAACGTGTGGGCGCTGCCGGGCAACCCGATGGGCCTGGTCACCGTCGGCCTGGGCGGCCCCGGTCAGCGGGACGGCGACGCCGACGGCACCACGCTGCGCCTTCCGATCGTGGGCTCCACGGACGGACTGTTCGTAGAGTAGTATCGGCGGACAAGCGGTAGGGCCGGACCCCAGGGGGAGTCCGGCCCTCTGCATGTCCGGGGGGCACCGACGACCATGGGGGCGATGAGCGACGTCACCATCTCGGGGACCCTGCCGGCCACGGTGGGGCCGGTGGTGCGAGCGGCCCTGGTCGCCAGCCCGGTGGACACCGCCGACGTGGCGGTCCGGGTCAAGCGCCACGGTGTGCGGCGGGCGTTCTTCACCCCGTGCCCCGACGGCAGCTGCCGGCTGGTCCCGACCACAGAGGACTACGTGGAGGGGGACGTGCGGGGTCGCGGTCACCTGTACGCGCGACGGGCGGACCTGGCCGCCTGCCGGTCCGCCAACCCCATCACCCCGGTCGACCGGACCAGCCACTGGGTCACCGGCCGCGCCTACGACGGCGTCCCCTACCCCAGGGCGGTCCCTCGGGGCACGCGCTACGTGATCACGGTCAAGGTCCCCCAGGTCCGGCCGGCCGACCAGCTGCCCACCGAGCGGACCTACCACCGTGCGAAGACCGCCGGCGCCACCCGCATCGAGACCCCCGAGGACGACCTGGTGTTCGTGCTGGCCCACGAGCTGCACCACGTCCACCAGTTCCGCCACCACCTGCGCCGCTCCGAGGTCGACGCCGAGCTGGCCGGACGGGCCGTGCTGCAGACGTGGGTCGACGCCGGTCGTCCGCACTAGCCCCTGGACCGCGTCGGGTCAGTCCAGGCCGGGCAGCCAGCGACGGACCTCGTCACGGACCGGGATCGTCGCGCGCAGCTGGCACAGCACCCCGACGATGCCCAGCCACACCCGGTGGGTGAACAGGTGCTCGGGCGGCATGGTCAGCTGCAGCGCCACGGCGAAGTCGGGGTTGCGGGGATCGCCCAGCCGCCCGAACTGCGACCGCAGCCACTCGGGCGTGAAGCTGAACACCTCGTGGCGGCTGGGCTCGGTGAAGGGGGCCAGGTAGTCGCGCAGCTTGATGGCATCGACCCGGGACCCCGGCCGCACGAACCCCTCCTCCTCCAGACCAGCGCGGATGGCGACGGGATCATCCAGCCGCAGCAGCGAGATCAGCCGCCCGAACGTGCCGGGCATCCCCGCCGGCATCGCCAGGGCCGACCCGAAGTCCAGCACCCCCAGCCTGCCGTCGTCGGTCATCCGGAAGTTCCCGGGATGCGGATCGGTGTGCAGCCAGCCGACCCGCTGGGGCCCGCTCAGCAGGAAGCGCATGTAGGCCGACCCGGCCCGGTCCCGCATGGTCTGCGGCGCGTCGGCCAGCGCCGTGAACGGGGTGCCGCCCAGCCACTCCGTCACCAGCACCCGTGGCGTGGCAAGGACGACCCGTGGGACCACGACCTCGGGGTCGTCGGCGAACGCGTCGGCGAACTGCCGCTGCACGTGCCCCTCCCGCCGGTAGTCCAGCTCCTCGGCCAGCCGGTCGCGCATCTCGGCAACCAGCGGCGGCAGGGCCATCCCGGGGGCGACCAGCGCCGACAGCCGGGTCATGACCGACACCGCCGCGATGTCGACCTTCAGGGCCTCGGCGACCCCGGGGTACTGGATCTTCACGGCCACGTCGCGACCGTCGTGCCACACGGCGCGGTGGACCTGACCGATCGAGGCAGCCGCGGCAGCGGTGGTGTCGAACCACTCCACCTGCGCACGCCAGTCACGGCCCAGCTCTGCCGCCATGACCGGTGCGAGCTCGGTGAAGGGGACCGGCGGGTTGTCGGCCGGCAGGGCCGCCAGGGCCTGCTGCCAGGTGCGCTCCGGGTCGGCGGGGAACAGCGCGTCCACGGTCGACAGCAGCTGGCCGGCCTTCAGCGCCCCGCCCTTGGCCCGACCCAGCACGCGGCGGGTCCGCTGGGCCGACCGGCGGCGCAGGTCGTCGGCCACCTGCTCGGGCGGTTCACCACGCCGGCGCCGCCACGCCCCCTCGACGGCCAGGGCGA
>JBFKGB010000211.1:0-6509 GCA_041633535.1 Euzebya sp.
CGTCAGGTCGCCGAACATGTGGATCGCCGCCAGGTACTGGGGGAACTGGTCGACGGAGGAGGCCGAGAACACGTTGCGGCTGCCCATGACCTTCTTCAGCGCCTCGACGGCGAGGGCGGCGCTGGAGTGGGCCGACGGGTTGCCCTGGTACAGCCCGATCGCGTCGCTGCCATGGGCCTGCCGCAGGGCGCGCAGGCGGGTGCCGGCCAGCTCGTAGGCCTCGGCCCAGCTGATCTCCTCGAACCCGTCACCGACCCGCTTCATGGGTGCCCGCAACCGCTCGGGGTCCTCGTGCAGGTCCGCCAGGGCGGTGCCCTTCGGGCAGATGTAGCCCTTGCTGATCACGTCGTCGGGGTCGCCCTCGATGCGGACGACCCGCTCGTCCTCGACGTGGACGCGGATGCCGCAGTGCGCCTCGCACAGCTGGCACTGACGGTTGACGACGCGACTGCTCGGCATGGTGGCTCCCGGTGGGCTAACGGCGTTAACCCGGCAACCTACCGCCCTCAGCCGTAGACCTGCACCTCGACCGCGCCGACGTTGCCGCCGGTCGAGGACTCGACGGTGAACGTGAGGGTCCGCGCGGTCACGTCGACGTCGGCGACACGGGCCACGGCGGGCGAGCCGGCGGGGAACGGCCCGAGGACCGTCCCGTCGTCGGTGGTGACGGTGAAGGTCTCGGTGATCGCGGTGCCGTCGGCCATCGAGCGGGTGATGAAGGCCACGGCACCGATGCTGGTGGGCTCGCCGAGGTCCAGGGTGATGAACGCGCCGTCGCCGTCCTGCTGGGATGACCACTCGGTGCGCAGGTCACCGTCGATGGCCAGCTCCGCCGCGAAGCTGTCACCGAACTCGCTGGACACGTCGCTGACCGTGGCGTCCAGCGCCAGGTTCGGGCCGCGGTCGACGGTGTCGGCGTCCTCAGGGGTCTCGGCTGCCGCCTCGATCGTGAAGGTGTCCACCTCGCTGCGGAACAGCTGCCCGTCGGCGGTGGTGCCCTGCAGCACGTAGCTGTACTCCACGCCCGGCTCGACGTCGGGCAGCGCCACGTCGTGCTGCACGATCCCGGTGCCGTTCATCGACAGGCTGTTGTTGAACCGCCCGAACTCCGTCGTCTCGCCCCACACGATGGCGCAGATCGAGGCCTCGGTGGTGGTGACCCGCAGGATCCCCCGGCTGGGGTCCAGGGGGTCACCCTCGAAGGTGATCTCGGAGTCCTGGATCTCGGTGAACGGCCGGACCTCGACATCGACGGCTGCGGTGTCAGTGGTGTCGCCGGTTTCGGAGGGCGCGGCGCAGGCGGTCAGCAGCAGGAGCAGGACGATGAGGAGGCGGGATCGGCGCATGCGGTGAGTTGTTGCCGCCGGCGGTGGCCCCCAACCGTCCGGTTCGCCGCCGCAGCCACCCCGGGGGGGGTGAGCACGATCCACCATGGTGGATCCTGCTCACAGAGCCACCATGGTGGATCCGGCCCAGATAGCCACCATGGTGGATCCTGCTCACTCGACGCAGACGTCGGTGGCGCCCAGCCAGTCGGCCCAGGTCCGCAGCTCGGCGGCCAGGGGACCGTCCGTCGCGCTGACCGGCACCGCCGGGTCCAGCGGGGTCAGCTGGCGGACCAGCAGCCGGTCGGCCGCGCGGTCGTGCTTCAGGTCGACCAGGGCCACCAGGTGCTCGCCCAGCAGGAACGGCAGGGCGTAGTAGCCGAACCGGCGTTGCGCGGCCGGCACGTAGATCTCGATGCGGTAGTCCAGGCCGAACAGCCGCAGCGTCCGCGGCCGGTTCCACACCAGCGGGTCGAAGGGGTTGACCAGCGCTGCCGCGTCGACCCGGCGGGGGACGACCAGGTCGGGGTCGGCGTAGACCGGGCCGCTCCAGCCCTGCACCGTCACCTCGACCACCTCGCCGGCCCTGGCCAGGTCGGCCAGCAGCCGCCGAGCGGTGGGGACGTGCTGGCGGTGGTGGTCGGCGATGTCGGCGGCGGTCCCGAGCCCCATCCGGCCAACGGCACGCAGCAGCAGCGCCCGCTCGGCGTCCTCGGGCTCGGGCACGTCGGCGGTGCGCCACCGGGCGGGGACGACCCGCTCGGTCAGGTCGAAGAACGCCGTCATCCGGTCGTCGCGGAAGCTGATGGCAAGCTCGCCCCGGTGGTGCAGGAAGTCCATCGCGGCCCGGCCCATCGATCGGGTCCCCCAGCTGCCCAGCCGCCGGCCGGGGTCGCGCAGCTGCGCGGCGGACAGCTCGCCGCGCTCCGCGATCTCCTCGAGGACCCCGTACAGGTAGTCCGGGTGGTCGGCCAGGACGCTCTCGACCCCGCGCCACGGCATCGTCGAGGCGCGTCGGTGCGCCAGCAGCGGCCAGGTGTCGACCTGTGCGGTCGCGTCGACGTGGATCCACCCCTCGTACACCTCGCCGGAGCGCCACAGCCACCGGTCCAGGGCATCACGGTCGTAGGGGCCCAGACGCGTGGCGAACACCTGGTGGTGGGCACGTGCCAGCACGTTGATCGGGTCGATCTGGACGACGCCGATGTCGTCGTAGACCCGCCGCAGGTGCCGGGCGTCCACGCGCCCGGTGGGGCGTGGCCTGGCCAGGCCCAGGGCGCCCAGGACGGCGCGACGGGCCTGTGACGCGGTCAGGTGGCGCATGCGGGACCGCTCACCGCCGCGGCCGGTCCGCGGCGTCCGGAGAGGTGGGGGTGCGGTCGGAGATCCACCGCGCGGGCGGGGCGACGGTCAGGTTCGCCAGCTCGATCAGCGCCGCGTCGTAGTTGACCCGCCATCCCGACCAGTCCCGCCACGCCCGGTCGATGTCGGCGCGCAGCGGCACACCGGCCTCCCGCATCTCCTCACAGGCCTCGTCGAACTCTGCGCGGCTGACCGAGATCGGGTCGTCCGGTCCGGGGTCGCGGTCGACGGGCAGGTCGTGCCGAGCGGCGATGCGGCGCAGGGCCAGGTAGCCGGCGCGCAGGCAGATCTCGGCCGCCGGCATGCGCACGACCTGGTCGTCGTCCATGACCACGTTGCGCTCCTCCAGCCCCACCTCGGCCAGGTCGATGACCGCGGCCACCATCGCGGCGGCGTCCAGCACGGCGCCGGCCGAGGTGACCCACGACTGCTCGGGGTCCTGTGAGCGGAAGTGGACCAGCGCGGGCAGCGCGGTGTGGGACTCCGCGACCCGGGCGAACCAGCGCTCCCACTCCGACCACACCTGCTCGGTCTCGGTGAAGCCGCGGATGCGGTGGTAGCGGATCATCATCTGCACGGCGCTGGGTGGGGTGCCGCCCGAGACCTCGAACAGGGTCACCTGCTGCTCGCGCTCGGCGAAGGCCGCGTACAGGGAGGGCAGGTAGGTCACCAGCAGCAGCGCGAGCACCGACATCGACAGCGCGCTCTCCACGAACGTGATCAGGGTCGGCAGGAAGCCGTCGGGACGTTCGAACCCCAGGGTCATCAGCGAGGACCCGGACGTCACCAGCGCGTCGAACACGCCGGCGCCCTCGATCGCCCAGTAGATCGCCCCGAACCCGATCCAGGTGAACCCCAGCCACGCGAACGGCAACAGCAGCAGCGTGACGGGTGCGTAGTGGGCCATCAGCCGGTCCCGTCCCGCGTACGTGCCCTGGGTCCGCAGCAGGACATCGAAGACCGCCCGGGTCATGCGGAACAGCGCCGAGGTCAGCCGGACCGGCTCGTCGCGCGGCAGCACGACCGTCCGCAGGGCGGAGAGGACGGTGCCCAGCAGCAGCACGGCGCCGCTGAGCCCGACGAGGACACGGAGGAGGATCACCCTCCGCAGTGTGCCCGGCCTAGCGCCGAGACAGGACGACGGCGAACAACCCGTCGGGGTCGGTGTCGAACCGCGCCACCTGCAGGCCGGCGGCACCCAGGCGTGCACGCACCGACTCCTCGGTGAACTTCGAGGAGATCTCGGTGTGGATCTCCTCGCCTTCCTCGAACACGACCTCCAGGTCCAGGTCCTTCACGTGGACCGACATCCGCTCGGTCGCGCGCAGCCACATCTCGATCCGCTGATGGTCCTCGGACCACCGCGCGACGTGGTCGAACCGGTCCGGCTCGAAGTCCGCGCCCAGCGTGGTGTTCAGGTTGTGCAGGACGTTGCGGTTGAACGCGGCGGTCACCCCGGCCGCGTCGTCGTAGGCGGGCACCAGCACCCCGACGTCCTTCACCAGGTCCACGCCCAGCAGGAAGGCGTCGCCCGGCTGCAGCATGTCGTGGACGTCGCGCAGCAGGTCGACCTGGGCGTCAGGGTCCAGGTTGCCGATCGTCGACCCCAGGAAGGCCACCAGCCGTCGTCCACGCCGCGGCACGCGGGTCAGGTGGTGGTCGAAGTCACCGACGATCCCGTGGACCTGCAGCCACCCGTAGTCCGCCGTCAGCGCCTCGGCGGCGCCGACCACGGCGTCCTCGCTGACGTCGAAGGGCACGTAGGTCACCGGTCCGGCGTGCACCGCGTGCATCTGCTCCAGCAGGACACGGGTCTTGCGGCTGGCGCCGGACCCCAGCTCGACCAGCTCGACCGGCTGCACCTCGGCCATCACCGCGGCGGCGGTCGACTCCAGGATCGCCGTCTCGGTGCGGGTCTGGTAGTACTCCGGAAGACGGGTGATCTGCTCGAACAGGTCCGAGCCGGCGCCGTCGTAGAAGTACTTCGGTGGCAACGACCGTGGCGTGGCGTCCAGGCCCACGGTGACGTCACGCGCCATCTGCCCGTGGTAGTCGGTGTCCACGGCGATGCGGGTCAGGGTGAAGCGCTCGGTCACGGGTGGATCTCCAGGGTCGAGGGGGTCAGGACCGCCGCGCCGTCCTCGGGGATCCGGCGCCAGTCCCACGTCGGGTCCAACGGCTCGGACGCCAGGTAGTGACGGTCACCGTGGGAGGCGGCGTACAGCGAGTTGGCGGGCCGGCCGACGGCGGCGTTGACCGCGGCCACGCCCGTGTGGTCGGCGAGGGCCAGGGTGAGTGTGGCCGTCGCCCCGTGCGCGGCGGTGACCTTCGCGGCGATCCGGGTCGCCTCGCGGGCGGACTCCAGCAGGTCGGCGCCGGCCCGGTGGGCGTCGACGGCCAGCAGGAACAGGACGTTGGCATCGCTCATGCCGTCAAGCGACGGGAAGGTCGCGTCGCTGACCTCCGCCAGCAGCGGGCGGGCGACGCGGGTCCGGAAGTCCGAGATCCAGCCGTTGTGGGTGCCCGCCAGGCCGTCGACGACGAAGGGGTGCACGAACGGCTGCCCCTGCGGGATGCCGGCCGTCGTGGACCGGGCCGCCGACAGGATGATGTGGCTGCGCAGCCGCGGGGCCAGCTCGACCAACGTCTGGTCACCCCAGGGCGGCAGCTGCGTGCGGTAGCGCAGCGGCCTCCTGTCGGGTCCGTCCTCGAACCACACGACCCCGGTGCCGTCCACGTTGACGCTGCCTGAGTGCATCTCGGTCGGTGCGTAGGCGAGCTCCTGCAGGGACCGGGGCAGGTCGAACAGCACGTGGGACAGCGCAACCGGGGGCCCGGTCGTGGCGGCGATGCGGCACACCTCAGCGCACCTCGGCGCGGGCGGGCACCCCGTCGGTCAGGTCGTAGACGACCCGGATGCCCGAGAAGATCTGGCGCCGGTAGGGATGGTCCCAGTTGCGGAACGTCGAGCGGGCGACCACCCCGCGCGTGGCCCACGACGCCCCCCGGAGGACCTTCCAGTCGCCGCCGAAGAAGACCTCGGAGTACTCGGGGTAGGGGAAGGTCCGGTACCCCGCGTAGGGCTTGAAGTCCGACGTCGTCCACTCGTAGCTGTCGCCCAGCAGGTGCTCGACCCCGTGGGCGCTGGCGCCCTGCGGGTAGGCGCCGGCCAGCGACGGACCCCACAGCGCACGGTCGACGTTGGCGCGCGCCGTCGTCGGCGGCTCGGTCCCCCAGGGGTAGGGCCGTGACGTCCCGGTCGCGGGGTCGTGGGCGGCGGCCTTCTCCCACTCCGCCTCGGTGGGCAGCCGACCCCCGGCCCACGCGGCGAACGCCTCGGCCTCGAAGAACGTGACGTGCTCGACCAGCTCGCGCGGGTCCAGGGTGTCCACCCGGTTGAAGCGTCGGATCCGCCAGCCGCCGTCGCCGGCCGGCAGCCAGCCCTGCGGTGCGACATGGCCGGTCTGGGCCCGCCACTCCAGACCTCGCGGGCTCCACCAGCGGTCCTCGGTGTAGCCGCCGTCGGCGATGAAGGCCGCGAACCGCCGGGCGGTCACCGGGTACACGTCGATGGCGAACCCCTCCACGTGGACCTCGTGGCGGGGCCGTTCGTTGTCGTAGGCGGCGACGGCCGCCTCGCGCACCGCGGGTGGGGCGTCGGGTGACAGCTCGGCCGGGTCGGGGGCGCCCATCGCGAACGTGCCGCCGGGGACGACGACCGTCCGCAGGTCATCGACGGTGCGCGTCGACCCGGTGCGCGTCGACCTGGCCGTCGCGGGCAGGTACAGCTGCAGCCGTGGGTCCTCGGCGTCGGCGACCTCC
>JBFKGB010000212.1:0-6466 GCA_041633535.1 Euzebya sp.
GGAAGGTCACGGGGATCCGGACGCCGAACGCCACGGTCGAGCCGGCCTACGAGGCCGCGGTCGCCCGCGTGGCGCAGATCACCGCTGACCTGCTGGCCGATCTGCCTGCCCGGCGACAGCCGCCGGCCAAGACCCCGCCGATGCGCATCCCGCACGTCAGGGCGAAGATGGGGTTGCCACCGCTGGATGGTGGCTAGACCGCCAGGGTCTGGGCCCGGGCCAGCTCGGCCGCGCCCACCACGCCCGCGTCATCACCCAGCGTGGCGACCAGCCACTGGCGCGGCACGTCGGGGGCCATCAGCCGCGGCCGGGTGGCCTGGGCGATGCGGTCGACGTGCTCCTGTCCCAGCTTCTCGGCCAGACCCCCGCCGAAGATGACGGTGTCCAGGTCCAGGACGTTGATGACCCCGGCCAGGGCGATGCTCAGCGCGGCGATCGACTCGTCGATGATGAGGGTCGCGACCTCGTCGCCGTTCTTCAGGGCCTTCTTCCACACGCCCGAGGTGAACCGGTCCTTGCCCTTGTCCTCGAGGATCTCATACATCGACGTGGCCCGGCCCTCGGCGCGCAGCCGCTCGACCATCCCCTCCATCGACGCCCGTCCGGCGTAGGCCTCGACGCACCCCCACCGACCACAGCCGCAGCGGCGCGGGTTGGTCATCTCGACGGGCACGTGGCCCAGCTCTCCTGCGGTGCCGCTGACCCCTGCGTGCAGCAGGCCACCGAGGACCAGCCCGCCGCCGACGCCGGTGCCCAGCCAGCACCCCAGCACGTCGGTCGCGCCCTTGCCGGCACCGTGCCGGGCCTCGCCCAGCGTGCCGACGTTGGCGTCGTTGCCCAGGACGACGGGGACGCCCAGCCGCTCGGTCAGCATGTCGGCGAACGGCACGTCTGACCCCCAGCCGACCAGGTTGGGCGCCTCCAGCACGACCCCGTCCGACACGGGACCGGGGACGCCGACCCCGACCGCCGAGGGCGAGGGGTCGATCGAGGTGACCGCCGTCGCGATGACGTCGGCGACCTCGTCGGGTCCGCCCTCGGGCGTGACCTCCTTCACGTGTGAGGAGGCGTGCCCCTTCTCGTCGACGTCAGCGACCAGCACCTTGGTGCCGCCCAGATCCACTCCGATGACCGTTCCCATGGACGGCAGCCTAACGGCTTGCAGGAGAACGCCCGGGTCATGACGAACTGAAGTGGCCTCACCTGCAATCCGACACCGAGGAACATCCCATGCGTCGCCTCCCCCTGATCAGCGGCACCATCGCCGCACTCGCCCTCTCTGCGCTACCCGCGGTCGCGCAGACGCCCTTCCAGCCGGTCCTGACCGAGACCCCCACCTACCTCGTGTGCGAGGGGACGACGAAGGTCAGCCAGGCCAACTTCGTCGCCGACGGGGCCGACTTCGTGACCTGGGACGACAGCAAGCCGACCGGGTCGGTCCAGGCCGGTGAAGGCTGCGGCAACGTGGACACGTTCCTGACCGGGGCGAATACCGGGAACCCCATCTACGACTTCCCGATGGACGGCACCTACACCGGCAACGTGACGGCCATGACGGTCGAGCTGCACGCCATCGACACCGCTGGCCGGGTCTTCGACGACGCGGAGCTGCTCGTGGACGTCGCCATCAACGGCAAGGTGCGGGCCACCGACCTGGCCGTCAGCGCCCCGTGGGTCACCTCCGCCACCGGTGCCAGCGAGTCCGTGCAGTTCTCGCTGACCGGCGTGAACCTGCTGACCGAGGCCGACCTGACGAGGTCCCACTCGGTCCAGATCACGGTGAAGAGCCGCTACGCCGACTCCAGCACCGCCAACGGGTGGGTCTGGGACACCATCGAGGTGCCCTCGGGCATCACGTTCAACCCCGCGACGCTGGCGTCCAGCCGCTACGCCCTGCAGTCCTGACTGACGCCGGTTCCACCACGGCCGCCCCTCCGGGGGCGGCCGTCGTCGTCTAGCGTGAACGCATGCCGAGCCCCCGCACGCTGCGCCAGCTGGCTGGTGCACCCGCCCAGCCGCCGCCTCTCACCGACTGCGCCGTGGTCGTCGTCGACGCCCAGCGGGAGTACCTGGACGGTGGCCTGCCCCTGCCGCAGGTGGACGCTGCCGTGCAGCAGATCGCCCGGGTCATGGACGCGGCCCGGTCCGCCGGTGCCCCGGTGATCCACGTCGCCCACCGCGGTGTCGCCGGAGGGCTGTTCGACCCCGGGGCGGGCGGCCGGATCATCGGCGCCGTCGCGCCGGAGGGCGACGAGACGATCGTGCAGAAGACCCTGCCGAACGCCTTCGCCCACACCGACCTGCGGACCGACGTGGCGGCCCTGGACGACCCGCACCTGATCCTGTGCGGCTTCATGACCCACATGTGCATCAGCTCCACGGCCCGGGCGGCCGTGGACCTGGGTCTGGCCACCACGGTGCTGCACGACGCCTGCGCCACCCGCGACCTGCCCGACCCGACCGGCGGGGGCGTCGTCGCCCACGACGTCCTGCACCGCACCGCCCTCAGCGGGCTGGCGGACCGGTTCAGCATCGTGACCGACACCGCCACCCTGCTGGCGGCCGTCGGCTGACCACCGTCGATGCCGATCCCGGACGCGACCGACTCAGCGCCGCTGCGGCTGGCCACCACCAGCCTGGTGGTGCTGGTCGGACCGTCCTCGGCCGGCAAGTCGACCTGGGCACGCCGCTGGTTCCGGGCCGGGCAGGTCCTCTGCAGCGACGACCTGCGCGCGGCGGTGGGCGAGAGCCGCTACGACCAGCGGGCGTCCGCCGACGCCTTCGAGGTGCTCGAGCGGATGCTGCTCGCCCGGACCGGACGACGCCTGCTGACGGTCGTGGACACCCTGGGGCTGGATGCGGGCCGTCGTGCGGCCTGGGTCCAGCGGGCCCACGCCATGGGGATGACGGCCGTCGCGGTCCGGCTGGACACCACGGCTCGGGACGTCCGTCAGCGCAACGCCGCGCGCGAGGTGTCGCTGCCCGCCCGCGCCCTGTCCCGTCAGATCCGGGCGATGGAGGTCACCACCGCCGACGTCCTGACCGCCGAGGGCTTCGACATCGTCGTGGGGACCACCGACCCTGACGACCTGCCGGTGCAGGTCACGGCGCCATCCATGCTGACCGCCCCCGCGGCGGCCCGCCGACAACGACAGGAGCCACTGCCGATGCGCATCGGGCTGCAGATCGGACGCTTCGACCCGCCCGCGGAGGACCTGGCCGGGCACCTGGTCGCCGTCGCGCAGGCGGCGGAGACGGCGGGGTTCGACTCGTTGTGGGTCATGGACCACGTCATCCAGATCCCGCAGGTGGGACGCGAGTGGGAGGACATGCTCGAGAGCTGGACCACCTTGGGCTTCCTGGCCCAGGCCACCAGCCGCATCCGGCTGGGCACCCTGGTCACCGGCATCACCTACCGGAACCTGGCGCACCTTGCCAAGATCGTGGCGACCGTCGACGTCCTCAGCGGCGGGCGGGTCGTCTGCGGGTTGGGTGCGGCGTGGTTCGAGCGCGAGCACACCGCCTACGGGTGGCCGTTCCCGGGGGTGCCCCAGCGCTACGACCTGCTGCGCGACGCCTGCGAGCTGCTGCCGCTGATGTGGGGGCCCGGGACACCGTCCTTCGAGGGGCGCACGACGACCGTGCCCGAGGCCATCTGCTACCCGCGACCGCTGCAGGACCACGTGCCGATCCTGGTCGGCGGGTCCGGTGAGCGCTCGACGTTGCGCCTGGTCGCCGAGCACGCCGACGCCTGCAACCTGTTCGGCGATCCCGAGGAGGTGGCGCGGCTGGTCGGCGTGCTGCACGACCACTGCGCCGACGTCGGCCGTGACACCGGCGACGTCGAGGTGACCAACCTGGTGACGATCCTGGCCGCCCCGGACCGGGCCACCCTGCAGCAGCGGGTGGCGGCCTTGACCCCTGCAGGCCGGGCACCCGAGCGGACGATGGCGTCGCTGCACGCCGGCACGGTCGAGGAGCACGTCGGCCTGCTCCGTCGCTACGCCGAGGCCGGCGTGGACACCGCCATCCTGACCATGCCGGTCATCGACGCCGACCGTGTGGCCGAGCTGGCACCGCTGGTCGCGGCCTTCGCCGGCTGAGCGGACGAAACGCCCGGCCTTGGCAACGCCGGACGCCAAGGCCGTCACGTTACAGCCCCGCCCGGCGGGGAACCATGCACACATGACCGCACCGATCCAGACGATTCGCCTCATCAGCCAGCTCGCGCTGAGCGCGACCTGGGACCACCTCGACGACGACGCCACCCACCCCGCCCAGGCCGCCCGCCAGGTCCTCGAGCTCGACGCCGACCTGGCGCGCGACCTGCGGGTCCAGCGGGTCGTCGACGCCTCACCCGACCTGGACTGGACCGGCCGCGTGGCGCTGGCCATCCACCTGCTGCTGAGCACACAGCAGCAGCCCCTGGCCGCCGCCGCCTGAGAGCGCCCTAGCCCAGCTGCGGCCGGGCCGGCCGTCCGGCCAGCGCCCGGCCCGCAGCCACCACCTGCGCCAGGTCGACCAGGACCGTGTCGGCGGCCGGTCCCAGGGGGACGAAGCTGTCGGCTGCACGCACCGTGCGGATCGGCGCGACCACGTCGGCCTCGACCAGGCCCGCCACCACCGCGTCGGCGACACCGCCCCCGGTGGCCCGGCACTCGTCGACGACCAGGACACGGCCCGTCCGCCTGGCGCGCACCGCCACGGCCTCGATCGGCAGGGGCGCCAGCCAGCGCAGGTCCAGCACCTCTGCGGTGATCCCCTCCGACGCCAGGGTCGCTGCGGCCTGCAGCGCCATCCGCACCCCGTTGGCGTACGTGACGATCGTCATCGTCGCGGGCCGGCCGTCGGTGGGCTCGTACAGCCCGACGTCGCCGGGCAGCAGCGGCTCGCTGCCAGGCGCCGGGTAGTCGAACAGCCACAACCCGTCCCCCTCGTGGTGCAGGTCCTTCTCGTGGTACAGCGCGATCGGCTCGAGGAACGCCACGACTGACCCGTCGGCCACGGCCATCGCGGTCGCGGTCCGCAGCATCCGGGCGGCGTCGTCCCCCCGCGACGGACAGGCGATGGCCAGGCCCGGGATGTCACGCAGCGCGCCGATGGCGTTGTCGTTGTGGAAGTGTCCGCCGAATCCCTTCTGGTAGGCCAGGCCCGCGATGCGGATGACCATCGGGTTGGTGAACTGGCCGGCCGAGAAGAACGCCAGCGACGCCGCCTCACCCCGCACCTGGTCCAGCGCGTTGTGGATGTAGGCCAGGTACTGGATCTCGGGGATCGGCAGGAAGCCCAGCAGCCCGGCGCCCTGCGCCACGCCCAGGATCGTCGTCTCGTCCAGGAGGGTGTCGAAGACCCGGTCCTGGCCGAAGCGGGACTGCAGCCCGGCGGTGACGTGGTACACGCCGCCCTTGCGGCCGACGTCCTCGCCGAACACCAGCGCCTCGGGGCGACGGGCCAGCTCGTCGGTCAGGCAGGCGTTGATGTGGGCGGCCATGGTCCGACGTGCGGGGGCGGTGGCGTCCTCGGGCAGGTCCCCGCCGATCAGCGCGCGCCGCTCCTCCGGCGGCAGCGCCCAGCGGCTCTCCAGCAGCACCGCGGCACGCGAGTGGGGTGCCAGCGGCGCCATCACCGCCTCGCGCGTGTCCAGCGTCGGGGCGCCCGCCAGCCGGTCGGCCGTGCGCTGCACGTGCTCGTCGACCTCGGCGGCGAGCAGCGCCGCGTCGTCGGCGGCCAGCGCGCCCAGCGCCACCAGGCGCGTGCCGGCCAGCGCGATCGGGTCACGCGCCTCGTCCGCGACGATCTGCTCCTGCGTGCGGTAGCTGGCCTCGACGTCGGAGCCGGCGTGGCCCCACAGCCGGACGGTGTCCAGGTGCAGGAACAGCGGGGCCCGTGACTCCCTGCACCAGCGCAGCGCCTCCTCCACGGTCTCCCAGACCTCATCCACGTGGCCCGTCGCGTGGACGTAGCGCAGGTGGGGGAGGTCGCCGTAGCTGCCGGCGATCCAGCGTCGGGGCGTCTCGACGCTGATGCCGATCCCGTTGTCCTCACACACGAACACCACCGGCGCCCGCGAGCCCCGCCGCAGCGCGTAGCGGGCGGCGTTGACGCCGGCCAGGGCCGAGGCGTGGTTGGCCGAGGCGTCACCGAAGCTGCACAGCACGATCGCGTCGCGCGGCACGGGCAGCGGTCGGCCCAGACGGCGGGCGCGCTCGATGGCGAACGCGGTGCCGACGGCCTTGGGCAGGTGGGACGCGATGGTCGAGGTCTGGGGCGGCATCCACAGCGGCGCCGACCCCCACACCTTGTGCCGACCCTCCGCGATCGGGTCGGCGGCTGCTGCCGCGAAGGACAGCACCGTGTCCGTGACCGGGTCGGTGCCGGGGACCTGACGGCTGCGGGCCATGACGAACCCGCCCGAGCGGTAGTGCAGGAACGCCGGGTCCGTCGGGCGGCTGAGGGCACCCAGGAC
>JBFKGB010000213.1:0-6422 GCA_041633535.1 Euzebya sp.
GATGTGGTGGACCTCCTCGGCGCGGAAGGGGATGCGGGACAGGATCGACGCGGCGGCGTCGGGCCCTGCCGAGGACGGCCGTCGGGCCCCCTTGGGTGCACCGGTCGTGCCGGACGTCATCACCACCGTCCTGCCGTCCTCGGCGGGCGCGGCGGTCCGCCGGACGGAGGAGCCCAGCAGGTCCGACGTGGCGCCGGCCACGCGCGCGGCGACGGTGGGGTCCATCGGTCCGCAGACCAGACGCGGGATGTCGGCCCGCGCCTCGGCCAGCAGGTCCAGCAGGTCGGGGTCGGCGACCAGCAGCGACAGGTGCTGCTCGTCGGCGACGGTCGCCGCCTGCGTGGGGCTCATGCCGGTGTTCAGCAGGATGACGTCGACACCCAGGCGCTGGCAGGCCAGCACCGTCTCGACGAAGCCGATGTGGTTGCGGGCCAGCAGCCCGACGGCCGCCCCCTCGTCCAGGTCGAAGCGTGCCGCCAGCTCGTGGGCCAGCGAGCCGACGTGGTCGCGCAGCTCGGCGTAGGTCACCGCACGGTCGTCGTCGACCAGCGCGGTCCGGTCACCGGCGCTGGCCGCGGCGATCTCGTACAGCCCGCCCAGCGTGGTGCCGTACCGCACCAGCGGGCGCAGCTCGGCCAGGCCACGGGCGACGTCGGGGAAGGGCACGACGCCGGCGCGCAGGATCGTCGTGGCGATGTGTCCCAGCCGACGGACCTCCTCGGTGGGGCCCTTGGCGCGGTCGGTCAGGCGGGTCAGCAGGGCGGGGGTCGGCGCAGTCGGCATCGGCCCTTACTAGCACGGTCACCCGATGTCGCACGCATGTGACAGATTGGGGGTATGCGCAGCCGGCTCCTCCTGATCCTCGTCCTGGCACTCCTCGCAGGTGCCTGTGGCCCGGCCTCGACGGCCGGGTCGGTCTCGACGGGCGCGTCGGTCGACGGCTACGCATCCGCCACCCCGCAGCCCTCGTTCGAGGCGTCGGGGGCGGTGCCGCAGGGCGACCGTCTTCGTGCGGTCGAGGTCGGCCGGCGCCCGCACGACCCCACCGCGTTCACGCAGGGCCTCGAGTTCGACGACGGGCGACTGTACGAGAGCCGCGGCCTGTACAGCCGTGACGAGGACGTGACGCTGACCGAGATCGACCCCGCCGACGGGTCGACGCTGCGCGCCGTCGACCGTGACCCCACGGCCGGGGACTACTTCGCCGAGGGCCTGACCGTCGTCGACGACCGCATCATCCAGATCACCTGGCGCGAGCAGATCGCGTTCGTCCACGACCTGCAGACGCTCGAGCGGATCGGGACGTTCGCCTACGAGGGCGAGGGCTGGGGGATCTGTGACGAGCCCGACCGCCTGGTGATGTCCGACGGCACGCCCACGCTGACCTTCCGTGACCTGCAGACGTTCGAGGAGCTGGGCACCGTCACCGTCACCCTGGACGGCCAGCCCGTCGAGCGGTTGAACGAGCTGGAGTGCGTCGGCGGTCTGGTGTGGGCCAACGTCTGGCAGACCGACACCATCGTCGTGATCGACCCCGACACCGGGGTGGTCGCCAGCGTCGTCGACGCCAGCGGGCTGCTGACCGATGAGGAGCGCCGGCAGGCCGACGTGCTGAACGGCATCGCCTACGACGCCATCACCGACACGTGGCTGCTGACGGGGAAGCTGTGGCCCTGGATGTTCGAGGTCCGGCTGGAGTGCGTCGAGGGGTGCACGCCCGCCGTCACCCCGTCGCACTACATGCGGCCGACCGACCGGTCCCCCGGCCGGACCTGATCAGGCCGAAAAATGACCGACGCGGCATCGCAGGTGAGGGGGGGACGTGCGATGCCGCGCGGTGTGCGGGGTGAGGTTGAGCCCGGCAGGGGTCGAGAGGGGGACGACGCCCCGCCGGGAAGACTGATCCCAATCTGCCCATGCACCATCGGCGACCAAACCGCCTGACACGGAAAAAGTTTGAGATTCTTGCCGCATCCGGTGTCGGTTGGGGCCCGTGGAGGGCGACGGGTAGCATCCCCTCGCCCCGTCCGCGGGGTCCCCACCCCCGACGACAGGAACCATCCGTGGCCGTCATCAAGACCATCGACCTGGTCGGCGTATCGACCGACTCGTGGCAGGACGCCGCGGTGAAGGCGCTCGCCGAGGCCGCCAAGACGCTGCGCGGGATCCAGGGCTTCGACGTCCTCGAGACCTCCGCCGTCGTCGACGGCACCGAGATCAGCGAGTTCCACACCCACATCCGGATCCGCTTCCGCATCGAGCGCTCGTGACCGCCGGGGGCCGCCTGCCGACCGCGGCCGACATCACCGCGGCGGCCCAGGCGATCGAGCCCCACGCCGTGCGGACGCCGCTGCTGGAGTCGCCCCGGCTGAACGAGCGTCTGGGCGGACGTCTGCTGGTCAAGGCCGAGTCGCTGCAGCGGGTCGGCGCGTTCAAGTTCCGTGGCGCGCTGAACCGGATCAGCCGGCTGACCGAGGAGGAGCGACGACGCGGGGTGCTGGCATTCAGCAGCGGCAACCACGCCCAGGCGGTCGCCCACGCAGCCCAGCTGTTCGACGTCGCCGCCGTCATCGTCATGCCCGAGGACGCGCCCGCCATCAAGCTGCGCAACACCCGCGAGTACGGTGCCGAGGTCGTCACCTACGACCGGTACACCCAGGACCGTGAGGCCGTCGGCCTGGCCGTGGCGCAGGAGCGGGGCATGGTCGTCGTGCCGCCCTTCAACGACCCGTTCGTCATCGCCGGACAGGGCACCCTGGGCCTGGAGGTCATCGAGCAGGCCGCTGCGCTGGACGCCACGCTGGACGCCTTCGGGGTCTGCACCAGCGGGGGCGGGCTGACCGCCGGGTGCGCGCTGGCGCTCGAGGCGTGGTCGCCGTCGACCCAGCTGTGGGGCGTCGAGCCGGTCGACTTCGACGACACCCGCCGGTCGCTGCAGACCGGCGAGCGGCAGCGCAACGACCCGACCGCGCGGTCGATCTGTGACGCCGTGCAGACCGAGTCGCCCGGTGTGCTGACGTGGCCGATCAACCAGCGGCTGCTCGCCGGCGTGCTGACGGTCACCGACGACGAGGCGCTGGACGCCATGGCGGTCGCGATGGAGGAGCTGAAGATCGTCGTCGAGCCGGGCGGTGCGATCGCGCTGGCCGCCGCCCTGACCGGGCGGCTGCCGGTGCAGGGGCGGACCGTCGCGGTCGTCTGCTCAGGCGGCAACACCGACCCGGAGATGCTGGTCCGCGCCCTCGGCCCCCGCTGAGGGTCAGCAACGACTCGGCGAACCGCCGCCCCAAGGCGGCTGCCGAGCGACATCCACCATGGTGGATCCTGCTCACGTCGAGGTGGGCTGCGGCGTCCCGTCGGTCGTCTGCAGCGTGCGCTCCAGCATGCCGGCGAGGGCCGCCAGCTCGTCGTCGTCGAGCGCCAGCACCGGGTTCCCCTCGCGCAGGAGGGCCTTCAGCTGCTCGGTGACCGCCCGCCCCTCCTCGGTGACCACCAGGTTCCGCCGTCGCCGGTCGTCGGGGTCCACGACCCGCTCCATCAGACCACGCTCCTCCAGCCGGTCGACGATGCCGGTGATGTTGCTGGCGTCGCAGTGCAGCTGCTCGGCCAGGGCCCGCATGGGCACCGGGGCGCCGGAGTGGAACAGGGCCCGGGCCTGCATCGGGGTCAGGTCCAGCTGTGCGGCGCTGCGGTCCATGTGTGCGCGCAGCCGGCCCGTCAGCTCGAAGGTCATGCGGATGACCTGACGGGTGAGCAGCTCGCGCTCGGTCAGGTCCACATCGGGTGCGTGGTGCATGAGGTCGAGGATAGTCTGCAACCTACATGGTTGCCAACCTCAACTGTTGTGCGTAGTCTGCGTCGCATGAACGAACCAATGATCGTCGTGGAGGACGTCCGCCGGTCCTTCGGGGACGTCCACGCCCTCGACGGCGTGAACCTGCAGGTCCCGCAGGGCGCGGTCCTGGGGCTGCTGGGCCCCAACGGTGCCGGCAAGACCACCCTCGTCCGCGTCCTGACCACCCTGCTGCGCCCCGACTCGGGCCGCGCCACCGTCGCCGGCCTGGACGTCACCGCCGACGCGATGGCGCTGCGGTCCGTCATCGGGCTGGCCGGGCAGTACGCCGCGGTCGACCCCGACCTGCACGGCATCGAGAACCTCGTGATGGTCGGCAAGCTCTACCACCTGTCCAAGGCCGAGGCGAAGCGCCGGGCCGACGAGGTCCTCGAGCGCATCGGCCTGACCGAGGCCGCCAACCGCCCCGTCAAGACCTACTCCGGCGGCATGCGCCGGCGGCTGGACCTGGCCGCCTCGCTGGTCGGCCGTCCCACGGTGCTGTTCATGGACGAGCCCACGACGGGCCTGGACCCGCGCAGCCGCCTGGACCTGTGGACCCTCATCCAGGAGCTGGTCGACGACGGCACCACCCTGCTGCTGACCACCCAGTACCTGGAGGAGGCCGACCTGCTGGCCGACTCCATCGCCGTGATCGACCGGGGCACCGTCATCGCCGAGGGCACCGCTGACGAGCTGAAGAGCCGCATCGGCGGGGACGTCCTGCACCTGACCGTCGCCGACCGCACCCGGACCCTGGAGGCCGCCCAGCTGCTGGACGTCCTGGGTCCCGAGACCCCGCGGACCGACGAGTTCACCGGCGACGTGCACACCCCGACCTCCCACGGCGCGCAGGCGCTGGTCCAGGCGGTCCGGCTGCTGGACGAGGCCGGCATCGAGGTGGCCGACCTGGCCCTGCGCCGTCCCACCCTGGACGAGGTGTTCCTGACCCTCACCGGCACCTCGGCGGCCGAGGTGGCCGCCGCGCCCGAGGGGCCCACCGGTGGTCGCGGGCGTCGCGGCAGCCGTCGACAGAAGAGCGAGACCACGGCATGAGCGCGACCCTGACCCGCCCCGACGGCACCGACCTGCAGCCCGCGCCCAGCGGATTCGGCTGGGCCGTGAAGGACATCCTCGTCATCACCGGCCGGAACCTGCTGAAGATCCGGCGCTCGCCGCAGCTGCTGGTCTTCTCCACCGTCCAGCCCGTCATGTTCGTGCTGCTGTTCAACTACGTCTTCGGCGGTGCGCTGGACATCCCCGGGTTCGAGGGGGACTACATCAACTTCCTGCTGCCCGGCATCTTCGTGCAGACCGCCATGTTCGGGTCCACCCAGTCCGGGATCGCCCTGAACGAGGACCTGCGTGCCGGCATCGTCGACCGCTTCCGGTCGCTGCCGATGTCGCGGGCCGCGGTGCTGGCAGGCCGGACGATCGCCGACGCCACCCGGACGTTCTTCACGATCACGCTGATGGTGCTGGTCGGCTACCTGCTGGGCTTCCGGTTCTCCGCCGGCGTGCTGCCCGCGGTCGGCGCGGTCCTGCTGGGCGTGTCCATGGCCTTCGCCTTCAGCTGGGTCAGCGCCAACATCGGCATGCGCGCCCCGGACGCCGAGACGGCCCAGGCCGGCGGCTTCATCTGGGTGTTCCCGCTGGTCTTCGCCTCCTCCGCCTTCGCCCCGACCGAGTCCATGCCCGGCTGGCTGCAGGCGTTCGCCAACAACTCCCCCGTGACCGCGGTGGTCAACGCCATCCGCGCGCTGGTCAACGGCGGCCCGACCGCCGAGCACGTCCTGGCCTCGATCGCCTGGATCCTGGCGATCCTCGCCGTGGCCATCCCCCTGGCGATCAAGGGCTACCGCAAGACGGCCTGATCGGTCCGTGCCAGGCCCAGCGTCGTCCGGCCCCGCCCTTTCGACCCACCCGTCCGGGCGTGGTCGGGCCCGGTGGACCGAGAGGGGCCCCGGCAGGTGCCTGTACGGGCCCTCTCGGTACGGCGGCTGCTGAGGTGAACGGCGCTAGGTGGGTCGAGAGGGCGGGGCGGGCTGGTCCAGCTGGTCCATCCGGTCCAGACGGGCCAGCAGGTCGGCCTCGGTCCACGACCCGATCTCGCCCCCACCGGCGACCAGGGCGACCGTCTGGGCCTGGACCAGGTCGTTGGCCGGCGTGGGGACGCCGTGCAGACGACCCAGCAGGCAGATCTCGCCGTTCAGCGCCAGCGTCTCGACGTCGCCGGTCCCGCGGATCGCGGACTGCCAGGTCGACCCGCCCGGCCGGGCCACACCGCCGATGTCGTCGCGGGCCACCAGCGTCGCGCGGTGCTGCTGGGTCGCGAAGTCCACGGTGATGCCGGCGGCGGCGACGGCCGCCTCGGCCTCGGCCCGCAGGCGCCCGTACAGCGTCTCGGGGAACGGCGCGTCCGCGCCGCACAGCACCTGCAGCGCGTTGCCCACGTTGCCCAGCAGCTTGGCCCACTTGCGGGCCATGACGTCCTCGCACGCCTCGGAGGTGAACTGTGCGTCGGTCAGCGCCGCGGCGATCAGCCGAGCGCGCTCGTCGACGCCGGAGGGGTAGCGGCCGACGTCCAGCA
>JBFKGB010000214.1:0-6421 GCA_041633535.1 Euzebya sp.
AGGGGGCTGACCCGGCGAAGCTGACCGGCACCGTCCAGAACGACATCATCAAGGAGTATCTTTCGCGCGGGACCTACATCTTCCCGCCCGAGCCGAGCCTGACGCTGATCGGCCAGGTCGCCGCCTACACCTCGCGGCACCTGCCGAAGTGGAACCCGATGAATGTCTGCTCCTACCACCTGCAGGAGGCGGGCGCGACGCCGGAGCAGGAGCTGGCCTATGCGCTGGCGACCGCGACCGCGGTGCTGGATGCGGCGCGCGGCATGGTGCCGGCGGAGGAGTTCCCGCGGCTGGTCGGCCGCATCAGCTTCTTCGTGAACGCCGGCATCCGCTTTGTCACCGAGATGTGCAAGATGCGCGCCTTCGTCGACCTCTGGGACGAGATCTGCCGCGAGCGCTACGGCGTCGAGGACCCGAAGTTCCGGCGCTTCCGCTACGGCGTGCAGGTCAACTCGCTGGGCCTGACCGAGGCACAGCCCGAGAACAACATCGCCCGGATCGTGCTGGAGATGCTGGCCGTCACCCTGTCCAAGGACGCCCGGGCCCGGGCCGTGCAGCTGCCGGCGTGGAACGAGGCGCTGGGCCTGCCCCGCCCGTGGGACCAGCAGCTGTCGCTGCGGATCCAGCAGGTGCTGGCCTTCGAGACCGACCTGCTGGAGCACGGCGACATCTTCAACGGCAGCCACGTCATGGAGGCGCTGACCACCGAGGTCGCCGACGCAGCCCGTGCCGAGTACACCAAGGTCCTGGACATGGGCGGCTCGGTCGGTGCGGTCGAGTACATGAAGGCCGAGCTGGTCCGCTCCAACGCCGCCCGCCTGCGCCGCATCGAGTCCGGCGAGCAGACCGTCGTGGGCGTCAACGCCTACACCGAGTCCGAGCCCTCCCCGCTGATGGCCGGGATGGACGGCGGGATCATGAAGGTCGACCCGGCCAGCGAGGCCGAGCAGATCGAGCGGCTGGAGGCCCACCGGGCCACCCGTGACCAGGCAGCGGTCGACGCGGCCCTGGCCGACCTGCGCGAGGCGGTGCGCAGCGGCGCCAACGTGATGCCCGCCTCGATCGCCGCGGCCAGGGCCGGCGTGACGACGGGCGAGTGGACGGAGTCGCTGCGCGAGGAGTGGGGCACCTACCGCGGCCCGACCGGCGTGTCCGCGGCCGCGGCGACCACCCCGACCGGTGACGGTGCGGCGGCGCTGGAGGCCGCTCGCGCGGCCGTGCGGCGGGCCGAGGAGCGAACCGGCGGCAAGGTCCGCCTGCTCGTCGGCAAGCCGGGCCTGGACGGGCACTCCTCGGGCGCCGAGCAGATCGCGGTCCGTGCCCGGGACGCCGGGTTCGAGGTCATCTACGAGGGCATCCGGCTGACGCCGGCCCAGATCGTGCGGGCCGCGGTGGACGAGGACGTCGACCTGGTCGGCCTGTCGATCCTGTCCGGCTCGCACGGGGCGCTGATCCCCGAGGTGCTGGAGGGGCTGGCGGCCGAGGACGCCGCCGACATCCCCGTCGTGGTCGGCGGGATCATCCCGGCCGACGACGCCGAGGTGCTGCGCGCCGCCGGCGTCGCCGCCGTCTACACCCCCAAGGACTTCGAGGTCAGCCGGATCATCGAGGAGATGGCCGACCTGGTGCAGCCCCGGTAGACGGCCGGACACGTGGACGGGCCCCCCGGCTGGTGCCGGGGGGCCCGTGTGCGTCGCCTGCTACTTGACGATGTTGACCAGGATGGTGCGGCTGGCGGCCCCGCCCGCCGCGAAGGTCATGTGGACGGTGAGGGCGCGGCAGCCGGTCGTCGACGTGGCCTTCCAGTTCATCTGGTAGGCGTCGTCGGGCAGCAGCTGCAGGCCGGAGGCGCCGGCAGCGATCTCGGTCGCGACCTCGGTGCCGTCGGTCCCGGCGGCGGAGGTGCAGCGCGTCGAGCTGACCGAGGAGAGGGAGGCCGCGGACAGCAGGGCGTGGTTCGTCGTGCCGTCGCTGAAGGCCCAGCGCAGGGGGATCGCCTGGTTGGGCTTGACCCGCAGGACGTTGGTGGTGCTGTCGAAGTTGGCGTTGAAGCCGCCGATGGGGGCCAGCGTGTAGCTGACCGCGGAGGAGGCGGTGGTCTGGGTGTTGCCGGCCATGTCGGTCGCGCCGTTGCAGGTGACGGTCTTCAGGCCGGGCGTGGTGGTGTCGCCGGAGGGGGTGCCGTGCGTGGCGACGCCGGACAGGCTGTCGGCGGCCTGGCAGCCGACCGTCGGCGGGACGGGGAGGATGGCGCCGTCGGTGACGCCGGTGACCTGGGAGGTCGGCGGCGTGGCGTCGCGCTTGATCGACACGGTGTGGACGCCGCTGGCCCCGCCGGAGCTGGTGGCCTGGCAGCTGTAGCTCGTGGCCGCCTGGTCGGCGGTGACGCTGACGGCCGCGCAGCCGGTCTTCACGACCGACGCGGGCGTCTCGGGCTCGGTGACCGTCCAGGACAGGCTGACGTCTGAGCGGTACCAGCCGTTGCTCCCGTCCGGCGCCGCGGGGTCCAGCACCGGCGTGATCTGCGGCGGGGTGGTGTCGGCCGGCGCCTGCACCTTGAGGGTGAACGACGCCTGGTTGGTCGTGTAGGTGCCGTACGTGGAGGTGCTTCCCGGGTCGGCCACCGACACCGTGATCAGGTGGTTGCCGACGGCGCTGGACGAGAAGAGGACGGACTGCTTGGCAGCGGTCCCGCATGCGGTGAACACCAGGCTGCTGGGCGTCGCGGTGACCCCGGCAGGAGCGTTGATCGTGACGGTGGCCGCACTGCCGTCTGCGGCGTTGCACCCGCTCTGCCCGTCGTTGCCCTGCCCGGTCGCGGAGATGTGGTAGTGCACCGTCGTGGATCCGCCGGGGGTGATCGTGTCGGTGTCGCCGACGACGACGTCGTTCTGCACGTTGTCCGCGACCGCGACGCTGCTCATCAGCAGCACGAAGATGACGAGCAGCGGCATGACACGGGACATGCGTGGAATCGTGTTCATGGGGGTGTTCCCCTTCCCTGGTTGTGTGGACTGGGCCGCGGTGGGTTCGCTGCTCGCTCCGCCGACCCCCTCAGCGACCACCCCTGGGACCGGCATCAGCACGTCACGACCTGATGGTGGGGACGCTAGTCACGCGGGACCGTGCGCACCTGACCACGAATGACCGTTCACGCGTTGGGCCGCCTCAACGCACATCAGGTGGCGGGACTAGTCCGCAGGGCCCGTCGGGACCGATCTATGATGGGTCCGTAGGAGGGAAGGCCGGGGAGGTGAGGCGTGGGGGACAACCGAGGGCTGATCGTGGCGATCGTCGTCGGCCTCGTCGCCACGCTGGCCGTGCTGCTGTCACCCGACGTGCCGGTGGTCGTGCGCGGCCCGGCGCTGCAGGCGACGGTCGAGACCACGGGTGGGCTGATCATGCTGGCCGCCGCGCTGATGGTGCACGGGCGCTTCCGCGACACCCGACGGGTGGACCTTGGGCTGCTGCAGGGTGCCCTGACGCTCTTCGGTCTGGCGAACCTGGTCCTGGGCGCCGCGCCCGTGGCCGTCGGCACCACCAACGACAGCTACGACACGTGGGGGGTCCTGCAGGTCCGCCTGCTGGCCGCGATCTGCTTCGCGGCCGCGGCGGTCGTCCGGAGCCACCGACGGCTGCCCCTCCACCTGCCTGTCGTGTGCGCGACCGTCACGGTGACGGTCGTCACGGTCGGCTGCGCGCTGGCGGGCGACCTGCTGCCACCAGCCGCCACCCTCGTGGGTGACCTGACACGGGTGACCGACCTGACGGCCAACCCGGTGGTGACGGTCTACAACGTCGTGGGACTGGTCGCGCTGCTCACCGCCGCGGCGGGGTTCTGGGCCCGCCGGACCGACCCCCTGTACCGCGACCTCGCGGCTGCCGCCGTCCTGGGCGCCTTCGCCCGGCTGC
The DNA here is from genome assembly GCA_041633535.1 of Euzebya sp. GTDB lineage: Bacteria > Actinomycetota > Nitriliruptoria > Euzebyales > Euzebyaceae > Euzebya. The sequence goes on from JBFKGB010000214.1 coordinate 3,913, forward strand.
ACCTCGCGCTGGTCCCGTCCCTCTACAGCGGGTCGGTGTACAGCGGTGACCTGTTCCGGCTGGCCTTCAACGCCGCGGTCCTGGCTGCGACCGTGGGCGAGGTCGTGCGCCGGTGGAACGACGGCCGGGCGCTGGCGGTGGCCGAGGAACGTCGTCGCGTCGCGCGGGAGCTGCACGACGGGATGGCCCAGGAGCTGGCGTTCATCGTGTCGACCACGAGCCGGATGGCGAGGGGGCGTCACGACCCCGACCTGGACCTCACGGCCTCTGCAGCGCGCCGGGCGCTGGAGGAGTCGAGGCGGGCCATCGCGACGCTGACCCGCCCGGTGGACGAGCCGCTGCAGTCCGCGCTCGCCGAGGTGCTGGACGACCTGGCCAGGCGCACCGGCCACGTCGTCGCGGTCGACCTGGACCCGCTGGTGACGGTGACCCCGTCGCAGCGCGAGGAGCTGCTGCGCATCGGCCGTGAGGCAGTGGGCAACGCCCTGCGGCACGCCAGCTGCTCATCGGTGCACGTCGTGCTGCAGGACGACGACGGTGTGGTGCTGCGGATCACCGACGACGGCGTGGGGTTCGACCCGGACCTGCCCGCGAACCCCCACGGGTTCGGGCTCATCAGCATGCGGGAGCGCGCGCAGGCCATCGGTGGCACCTTCGACGTCGTCAGCACGGCAGGACACGGCACCGTCGTGACGGTCAGGCTGTGACCGGGCGACCGGTCCGGGTCGTGATCGCCGACGACCACCCACCGACGCGCTACGGCATCCGGCGGACCCTCGAGGACGTCGGGCTGGTCGTGGTCGCTGAGGGGGCTGACGCGGCGACGGCCGTCGCCCAGGTGACCGAGTACCAGCCCGAGCTCTGTCTGCTGGACCTCCACATGCCGGGCGGGGGAGTCGACGCCACCGTGCAGATCCGGGCGTCGGCACCCGCGACGGCGGTGGTCATCCTGACCGCATCCAGGGACGAGTCGGACCTGATCGATGCGCTGCGGGCGGGGGCGGTCGGCTACCTGCTGAAGGACATGGACCCCGACCGGCTGGGAGCGGCGCTCCTCGGGGTCCTGCAGGGCGAGGCCGCGATCCCCCGCGACCTCGTCCTGCGCGTCGTCGAGACCGTGCGTGGGGGAGGCCGCCATGTCCGCACGGCCGACGGCAGGATCGTGGCGTTGTCGGAGCGTGAGCACGAGATCCTCTCGCTCCTCGGCGAGGGGCTCACGACCGCACAGGTCGCCGAACGGCTCGTCGTCGCTGCGGTGACGGTGCGGACCCACATCGCCAGCGCGGTGCGGAAGCTGCGGGTCGCCGACCGTGATGCCGCGGTCAGGCTGGTGCGGGAGGGCTGACCCGGGTGCCCGTGGTCACGGCGAGATCCCCAGGTCCGCGACCAGGGCACGATGATCGGTGCCGTCCACGTCGCGGACCTCCAGGCTGAGGGGCTGCGCCCGGCCGCCCACGAGCACGTGGTCGATGGTGATGCCGGGCAGCGGCACGCCCATCGTCGGCCATGTGGTGGCGAACCCCTTCCCCAGCGCGTCGGCGACGTCGACGTAGCCGGAGCCGATGAGGCGGCGCAGCGCCCGGTGGTCGAGGGTGGCGTTGAAGTCACCCAGGAGCACGTCCACCGGTGGGGCGGTCGCGATGGCGTCCAGCTCCTCGGCCCAGGTCCGGGCGTCCCCACCGGTCGGAGGGACCGGGTGGACCGCCCGGACGCTGACCGGCTCGGCGACCCCTGGGACGGTCACGGCCGCCGACGGCATCGCATAGACGCTGTCCAGCACGTCGCCGGCCACCAGCGGGTAGCGCGACCAGATGCCGGTGCCGCCCGCGTCCGGGCGCAGGTCGACGGTGCGGTAGGGCATCACCTGCGCCAGCCCCGCCTCGGTCAGGCGCGTGATCCCCTCCTGTGTCACCTCCACCAGCGCGAGCACCTCGACCTGCGTGGCGAGGGCGACGACCTGGTCGGCGTCGGCGCTGCCGAAGAACATGTTCAGGGTGGCGACCCGCAGCGGGGTGGCGTCGTCCGCCAGCGCCTGCTCGCCCCCCAGCTGGCGTGGCAGCAGGGGGGCGGCTGCGAGCAGCAGCGCCAGGAACGCCACGCCCAGCTGCCGGACCTGCCCGGCGCGCCACGGGACCAGCAGCAGCGGCACGCACAGCGCGACCAGGTAGGGGTGGTAGGCCACCGCCAGGATCGTCGGCGACACCAGGTCCAGACCCAGCAGCCGGACCAGCGCGACGGCCACGACGACGCCCGCGGCGAGCCACGACCGACGTGAGGACACGCGGGGTCGCAGGTCGGGCGCCACCCTCAGACCACCGGTGGCAGGTCGGCGTGGACCGGGTAGCCGGCCTGCTCGAGCGCGGCGACCACGCGGACGATGTGGTCCGGGCCCTTTGTCTCCAGCTCGATCTGCACCTCGACCTCCAGCAGGCCGAGCTTGGTGTTCAGCCGATGGTGCTCGACGGCCAGGACGTTGGCGCGGGCGTCGGCGATGGTCTGCAGCAGGTGG
>JBFKGB010000215.1:0-6406 GCA_041633535.1 Euzebya sp.
CGCCCGCGGAGTGCCCGGAGGGCATCGACGAGCCGGTCGGCTCGGGGATCAGCCGCCGTGTCCCCTCCGCCTGGTAGGGCCGAGGACGGTCGAAGACGTTCTTGACCTCCTGGGCGACGACCCACCCGAGGGTGCCGGCGGCCATGATCTCCGCCGACTGCCGGCGCCGCCCCGCCCGTAGCAGCGCAGCCGCTGCCGTGACCGTCATGAACATGGAGCCGAGGTCGGTGGTGTGGCGCGTCAGCGGCGTCGAGCCCGGGATGCGGCTGACGGCGCTGCGCACGGCGTCACCCAGCCGTGCGTCCAGCCGATGGCGCCGCGTCGGCGGTGGTGGCGCGGACCGGGCCTGGGGGGCGGGCAGGCCCAGCGGGCCGCCCTCGGGCAGGGGCGCCGGGTCGAGCAGGTCGTCCACGGTCAGGTGGCGTCCGGATCGAACGGTGCGCTGCCGGGGACCGCACCCGCCGCGGTCGGCGACAGGTCGGCCATCCCAGGGCCTGACTGGGGCTTGGCGGTGCTGACCACGCTGCCCTCGATGTCGGCCTTGGCGTCGCTCAGCTCGCCCTTGACGTCGTTGATGGGGCCCATCAGCGAGGCGGCCGCGGTCTTCTTGACGTCCTTCAGCGAGGTGCGGAGGTCGCGTGCGTCGCGTGCGAGGTCGGCGATGTCGTCGTCCAGGCCGGCGGCGTCCTTCAGCTCGCCCAGGGTCTTGTTGGCCTCCTGGCGCAGCGAGGCGAGGGTCTTGCCGACGTTCCGGGCCATCCCGGGCAGCCGTTCGGGACCGAACACGAACAGGGCGATCACCGCCAGCCCCACGATCTCCCAGAACCCCAAGCTGCCCATCGTCTACTTCACCGTCCTGTCGCGTCGGTCAACGTCACCGTGGTCGTCTGCGGCGCGCCGTCCCTGACGAAGGCCACCACGATCGTAGCGTCCACCCCGGCCCCGCGGACCGCCGCGACCAGGTCCGCCATCGACCCGACGGCCCGGTCGTCCACAGCGGTGACCAGGTCGCCGACCAGCAGCCCGGCACGGGCGGCGGGGCCGTCGGCCGTCACCCCCTCCACCAGCGCACCCGGGCGGTCGCCGTCGGCGGTGACGCCTCGCAGGCCCAGGAACGGACGGGGCACGGCGCCTTCGGCGATCAGCTCCTGCACCACGTCGGCGACCACGGCCACGGGGACGGCGAAGCCGACGGTGCCACCGAACTGCTCGCCGACGACCGCCGAGCTGACGCCGATCAGCCGGCCCGAGGCGTCGGCCAGCGCCCCACCGCTGTTGCCGGGCCCGATCGCGGCGTCGGTCTGCAGGACCCCGGTCATCCGCACCAGCGTCCCGTCGCTGGTCCGCAGGTCGATCGGACGGTCGACCGCGCTGACGACCCCTGCGGTGACGGTGCCGTCCAGCCCCAGGGGCGAGCCGATGGCGACGGCGACCTGCCCCACCCGGGGCGCGGCCGTGGCCAGGCGCACGGGGATCCCCGCTGCGTCCTGCACCGCGAGCACCGCGAGGTCGGTCGAGGGGTCGGTCCCCTCGACGGTCGCCGGCACGGTCGTGCCGTCGGCGTAGGTCACGCTGACCGTCGTCGCCGCCGCCACCACGTGGTCGTTGGTGACGATGTGCCCGGCGTCGTCCCACACCACCCCCGAGGCGTTGCCCGAGCTGCCCGCCCCCACCCCCCGCACGTCGATGCGCACCACCGAGGGCAGCAGGACCTCGGCGACGTCGGCGACCACGTCGACCGCGGACCCGGACGCCCCCTCGACCGCCGATCCGGATGACCCCTCGACCGCGGACCCAGCAGCACCCTCGACCGCCGGCACGGGAGCCACGGCGGCCGACCCGGCTGCAGCCCCCTCCCCCGGACGGTCCAACACCACCACACCCACGATGCCGGCCCCGACGAGCACCCCGAGCAGCCCGGCGACCGCCGCGACGACGGCGGTGGTCATGACGCGCGGTGTCGGCTGCTCCACCGGTGCCGGTGTCGGCTGCTGCTCCATCGGTGCCAGCCTGCCGCACCGTGGGTGTTCCGCAGCCCTGCACAGGCCGACAGGTAGGCTGCTCGTGATGCTCAACGACCAGCGAATCGCGACCTACCTGCGCGGCCTCGCCGAGGGTGAGGACGAACCGCTCCGCGCGGCACGTGCGCGCAGCGAGGAGACCGACATCCCCGCCGTGCCCGCCGAGACGGGTGCGGTCCTGCGCCTGCTGACCCGGGCGACCGCCGCACGCACGGTGGTCGAGGTCGGGTCCGGCGGCGGCTACAGCGGTCTGTGGCTGCTCGGCGGCATGGACCCCAAGGGCATCCTGACGACCATCGAGGTCGACGCCGCCAACCAGGCGCTGGCCCAGCAGGCCTACGCCGAGGCCGGCGTCAGCGGCCGGGTGCGCTCGCTGCTGGGTCCTGCCCTGCAGATGCTGCCGAAGCTGGCCGACGCCGCCTACGACATCGTCTTCATCGACGCGCTGAAGTCGGAGTACCCCGAGTACCTGGAGCACGCCAAGCGGCTGCTGCGGCCCGGCGGGGTCCTGATCGCCGACAACGTGCTGTCCGGCGGCCGGGTCGCCGACCCGCTGGTCGACGACGAGGACACCGAGGGGCTGCGGTCCTTCAACACCATGGTGACCGAGGACCCCGAGTTCGACGGCCTGATCCTGCCCGTCGGCGACGGGATCATGGTCGCGGTCTTCAAGGCCAACGACCGCTGACGTCGCGGAACTGACCCGGGTCATGCTGCGGCCCTAGAGTTCGCGGCATGCGCATCGAGCCCTTCACCGCCGAGCACGACCAGCTGCGGCAGACCGTCCGCCGGTGGGTCGCCACCGAGATCACCCCGCACGTGCAGGAGTGGGAGGCCGACGGCTTCCCCGACGCGATCATCGCGCGGGCCGGCGAGCTGGGTCTGCTGGGCCTGACCGTCGACCCCGACGACGGCGGCAGCGGTGGCGACTACTGGGCCAGCGTCGTGCTGGGCGAGGAGCTGGGGCGTTCGGGGTTCGGCGGGCTGCCCATGGCGCTGGGCGTCCAGACCGACATGGCCACGCCACCGATCGCGAAGTTCGGCACCCCCGAGCAGCGCCGGCGCTACCTGGCCCCGGCGGTGGCCGGCCAGAAGATCGCGGCGATCGGCATCTCCGAGCCGGGCGCCGGGTCCGACGTCGCCGGGATCCGGACACGGGCGGTGCGCGACGGCGACGGCTGGGTCCTGAACGGCGCCAAGACCTACATCACCAACGGCACGCGCGCGGACTTCGTCACGATGGTGGTCAGGACCGGCGGCGAGCCGGGCGACCATGACGGGCTCTCGCTGATGCTGGTCGACACCGACCTGCCGGGCTTCTCCGTCGCCCGGAAGCTCGACAAGCTGGGGATGCGGTCCTCCGACACCGCCGAGCTGTCCCTGGTCGACGTCCACCTGGGTCCGGACGCCCTGCTGGGTGAGGAGGGGAAGGGCTTCGAGCAGATCATGTGGCAGCTGCAGGGCGAGCGGCTGGTCAGCGGGCTGCAGGCCGTCGGGACTGCCGAGGCGCTGCTGGAGCGGGCGATGACCTACGCCCGTGAGCGACAGGCGTTCGGACGGCCGATCGGGACCTTCCAGGTCCAGCGCCACCGGCTGGTCGAGATCAGCACCCGCATCGAGGCGTTCAAGCGGCTGCTGTACGTCGCTGCCGACGCCTGGAACCGCGGGGAGTACCCGACGATGCTGGTCGCCCAGGTCAAGCTGTCCGGTGCCCGGCTGGCCTTCTGGGTCGCCGACGAGGTGATGCAGCTGTTCGGCGGGTTCGGCTACGCCGAGGAGTCGGGCATCCCGCGGCTGTGGCGTGACATGCGGCTGCCGCGGATCGGGGGCGGCGCCGACGAGGTCCAGCTGGAGATCATCGGCAAGATGCTCGAGCGGGCGACGTCCGACGGCCCCCTCCCCCGTCTGGGCGTCGCTGACCGCACCGGCCGACGTGACCCGGGGCGCTTCGCCCGCCCGGCCGCCGCCGGCGCCGTGGGCGGGCTGACCGGCGGCGGTGTCGAGCCGTTGTTCACCGCCGAGCACGACGCGCTTCGCGAGACCGCCCGGCGGTTCGTCGCCACCGAGATCACCCCCTTCGTGGAGGAGTGGGAACGTGCCCGGGACTTCCCCCGCGAGCTGTTCGCCACCGTCGGCGCCGCCGGCTTCTTCGGGCTGAAGTTCGAGGAGGCGTACGGCGGCTCGGGCCCCGACCACGTCGCCGCCGCCGTCTGGGTCGAGGAGCTGGCCCGGTGCGGCGCCGGGGGCCTGGCCGCCGACCTGGGTGCCCACGCCGACCTGGCCGCGCTGTACGTGGCCCGCAGCGGCGACGAGGCGCAGAAGCAGCGGTGGCTGGTCCCCTCCATCGCCGGCACCGTCATCGGCGGGCTGGCGATCACCGAGCCCGACGCCGGCTCGGACGTCGCCGGCACCACCACGCGTGCGGTGCCCGACGGCGACGGCTGGGTCATCAACGGGGCCAAGACCTACATCACAAACGGCTCCTGGGCCGACTACGTGGTCGTGCTGGCCACGACCGACCCGGACGCCGCGCACGGCGGCAAGACCCTCTTCGTCGTCGAGGCGGGCTCGCCCGGGTTCGAGCGGCGCCGCCTGTCGATGCTGGGCTGGCACACCTCACACACCGGCGAGCTGTCCTTCACCGACGTGTGGGTGCCCGACAGCCACCGGCTGGGCGAGCTCGGCAGCGGGTTCTACGCCGTGATGCGCAACTTCGCCTGGGAGCGCGTGATGATGTCGCTGGGTGCGGTCGTGGCGGCCGAGACCGCCCTTGAGGGGGCGATGCGCTACGGCCGCGAGCGCGAGGCGTTCGGCCGGCCGATCGGGTCCTTCCAGACCTGGCGGCACACCTTCGCCCACCTGTCCACCCAGATCGCGCAGGGCCGTGCCCTGACCGAGCACGCGCTGCGGGTGATGGTCGCGGGCCGCGAGGACGCCGCGATCGAGGCGGCCAAGGCCAAGCTGTTCACCCAGCGGCTGGCCGTCGAGGCGACGGACGCCTGCGTGCAGATCCACGGCGGCGCCGGCTACATGACGGAGTACCCGGCCCAGCGCTGGCTGCGTGACGCCCGGCTGGGTCCGATCGGCGGCGGCACGGACGAGATCATGGCCGAGATCATCGGTCGCTCGATGGGGCTGTGACCGCCCGGCGCGACGTCCCCTAGAGCCCGCTGCCCTGCACGCTGCCGGTCGTGGGGCCGGCGATGTCGTACACGACGCACGAGACGTCACGGTCGCCCGCGGCCCAGGACTCCTCGGTCGGCAGCAGCGCGTAGGCCAGGTAGCGCGACTGCGCGTAGGGCGTCCCGATGTAGGCCGTGAAGGCGTCGCCCTGGCACAGCAGCCGGGCGTCCTGCTCCAGCGGGTCCCGGCCCGGGTAGGGCGCGTCGGCCGGCTGGGTCAGGATGACGCTGAGGTACACCTCACCGGTGTGCTCGGGCTCGCAGCCCGCCGGCGTGACCGAGGCGACGTTGGTGGGCCGGCCGGTCCCCACCAGGCAGGTCCCGACGGGCAGCACGGCCTGCGCGGTCCCGTCGGTGGGGAGGGGCTGGGCGGGGTCCCCCTCGATCGTCGGCGGGACCGGCGTCGCGGTCGTTGCCGGTGCCGGGGCTGCGGTCGTCGCGGGCCCGTCCGTGGCGGTGGTGCCGCGCGTCGGCACTGCCGGATCGGTGGTCGGCGTGCCTTCGGAGGCCACCGGGGCGACCGTCCCCTCATCCGCCGTGCCGCCGCCACGCAGGACGACGGTGTTCAGCCCCAGCAGCAGCAGCACCACGACCGCACCGGCGACCAGCACGCGCGGGCTGGGTGCGCTGCGACCGCCACCCGCTGCGGTGGGGCCGTCCTCGAGATGGTCGCGCGTGCTCAGACGAAGAACCTGAACTTGCTGGCCAGCTCGGCGCTGAACGCCATGATCACGGCCAGGTAGAAGTAGCCGGTCGCGGCCTGGATGGACCGCCCGCCCTCGTTGGCGAGCTTGATCAGGAAGCCGGCGATGACGACGCAGATGGCCACCAGCCCCCCGGCCAGCAGCACGGTGAAGTTCTCCGTCTGCAGGAACGGCGAGAACTGGCTGGTGTCGGTCGGGATCGGGTCCAGCGCGGACAGCGCAGCCGCACCGATCGCGCCGACGGTCCCGGCGGCGAACCAGCGTGCGCTGCGGACCATGTAGCTGTTGCTCAGACGCCGCTCCACCAGGTACCAGTGTCCCAGCAGCAGGCCGTAGAAGGCCGAGCCGAGGAACACCGAGCCCAGCACCAGCTGTGCGACGCCGCGCACGACGGCCTCGTCGCGGAGGGTGGCGTAGGCGGGCAGCGCCGCCACCCCGGCCAGGGCGGCCAGCAGCCCGACGATGCGGCTGATCCTCTCCTGTCCGGCGAGCAGCAGCA